>NZ_JBFVFE010000006.1:0-121641 GCF_052728615.1 Mariniflexile sp.
TTATAGTAACTAAAGTAACTGCAATGAATCCCGATAGCTATCGGGAGCAGGGTTTTAACCTTTAACTTGATAATAAAAATGCCATTTGTGCCTTTTGAATAAAGTGTCACAATTCGAGCAATTTCTGATTGAAAATTGCTCGAATTGCAATCAAATCAGGTTTTGGATTCAATGAATAAAAACATACAACAGATTAAAAAAATTTAATAAAACATCAAATTAAAATATTATGTATTTATACAACGGACATTTTTGGGGCATGCACCTAATATGGTGGATTATATGGATCATCCTTATTGCATGGATATTCTTTATCCCAGTGGATATTCCATATCAAAAAACAAAAAAGGACAGCCCACTGGACATTCTTAAAAAACGCTTTGCTAAAGGCGAAATATCCAAGGAAGAATTTGAAGAATCAAAAAAGATTTTAAACTCGGAAAAACAATAATTAAAAACCTAATAGTATGAATAACTTCGGCGGGATGCATTTTATATGGTGGATTATCTGGTTCATCTTTTTGGTCTGGATATTTTTCATTCCCACAGACATCCCTTATCAAAAAACAAAAAAGGACAGCCCACTGGACATTCTTAAAAAACGCTTTGCTAAAGGCGAAATATCCAAGGAAGAATTTGAAGAATCAAAAAAGATTTTAAACTCAAAAAATTAATTTTAAAACTAACAAATTATGTATCGATTAAACGTAAAAAAATTTGGTTTCGCCATGGGGCTTACGGGCGCTGTGATTTATCTGGGCTGTATGATCGTTATTGCTACCGCTGGACAAGAAGGTGCCATAACATTCTTTAACAGCCTGTTGCACGGATTGGATATTACAAATATCATCAGGATGGATGTTCCCCTATTGGAAGCGCTTATTGGCATCATACAGATTTTCATTTTGGGATGGCTTATAGGTGCCTGTATAGCGGCATTTTATAATGCACAACTAAAAAACAAATAAGTTATAACAGTTTAAAAGGGCCATGGCAAAAGTAAAGATCATATTCATTCATTTATTATTGGGAGCAGGCGTGTTCTATTTTCTGGTGCACCCATTTACCATGGTACTGTATTGGTTTGAATATAGCCATACGCCCTTTTCGACGTCACTTTTTTTAAAAATTTTAAGCAGGCGCTTTCTGGAATCATTCAGTTTTGATATGAGGGGAATGGGCGGCCTGCTCACCATTTTTGGAACTGTACTGGGGCTGTTCTCCGGATTGGTCTGGATCCATCTCAAAAAGAAAAATAGCCTTATTGGCACACAACGGCGCTTATTGCAAAAAGATATTGTCCATCTCATAGAAAATGGCGAAAATGAGCGGGTAGAATTCAAATCATCCATTCGCTATGATTATTTCAGAAAAACCACCAACCGCGATCTGGAGCTGGTCATTGCCAAAACCATTGTAGGCTTTATGAATGCAAAGGGCGGAAAATTAATTTTGGGCGTTGACGATGATGGGAATACCTTGGGGCTAGAAAACGATTTTAAAACACTCAAGCATAAAAACAAGGATGGCTACGAGCGTGAAATTTTCAGGATCATATCAACACAAATAGGTCACGACGCCTGTTTCAGCAATCATATTTCTTTTTATGTTGTTAATGAAAAGGAAATATGTGTCATAGACATTGAACCTTCAAAAGAACCGGTTTATGCAAATGATGGAACGAGCACGACCTTTTATGTGCGCACAGGCAATGCCACCTATCCGCTTACAGTAAAGGAAACCGTTGATTATTTAAAAACACAAAAAACATAAAATTATGCAATACGTTTGGTTTATTTGGTCCCTTATCATTCTCGCCCTTTGGGCAGTAATTTATTTGTACAAAAAAGGGTTTAGGAAAGAAATGCTCAAAATGAGCCTGATTACCATGCCCTTTGGTTTAACAGAGCCCTTGTTTGTACCGGAATATTGGTTGCCACCATCGCTGTTTGACTTGGCCGAAAAAACAAGGTTTGATATTGAGAGCCTTATCTTTTCATTTGCCATAGGCGGCATTGGTACGGTACTCTACAATATCATTTTTAAAAGGAGCCTTGCAGAAATACCCCATAGCGAACGCAGCCACCAAAGGCACCGTTTGCATATTTACATACTCTTTATACCAGTGCTCGTATTTATCATTCTGGCGCTTTTTACCTCGCTCAACCACATTTATTGTGGCATCATAGCTTTGTTCATTGGTGGCTTGGCAACACTTTACTGCCGTCCCGATCTTAATGGAAAGATTTGGGTTGGGGGAATCCTGTTCACGGTACTTTACTTCGTTTATTTCGGGAGCATCCTTCCGTTTTATCCCCAATATGTGGAGCTGTACTGGAACCTTGGCAACCTGACCCATATTCTTGTCTTGGGCATCCCCATTGAAGAACTGCTCTTTGCCTTCACTTTTGGAATGTACTGGTCTGGCTTGTACGAACATCTCTATTGGCGAAAACTCATAAAATTAAATAAAGCCCGTAATTAATGTAAAACTATATAAAATGGAACAAATCCCTTCAAACCAAAAAAACAGCAACGCACAAGTCGTTGCTATCAAAGACCCAGTGGAAAAAATTTACCGATTGTCAATTTTTGTATTGATGCTTTTATTGCTGTCGCTATCGCTACTATCCTGTTCAAACAAGAAAAAAGAACCTGCCGGAAGCGCATCGCAAGCAAACATTGAGGCATCCATAAATACAGATGGAGCAATGGCTTCTGCCCAAAACCATGAAATAGTTCCCAACAAAAAAGTGTGCATGGTAAACGACACGTTTATGGGCATAGACCAAATACCTATTGACGTCAACGGAATTACCTACTACGGTTGCTGTAAAGATTGTGTTGAAAAACTACAGAAAAATTTGGACAATGCCCGCTTCGGAAGCAATCCTCTTTCAGATGATAAGGTTGACAAGGCATCCGCTGTTATCGTACAAGACAAAAGCAACGGAAGTGTTTTTTATTTCGCTTCCAAAGAAGATGCCCAGACATTTATAAACAAGAATAAAGTATAGAACACCCTAATTATGAAACGGGCATCTTAAGAACCTTATCACTCCGAGGAATGATCAATTACGAACAGGCCCGAGGGATGACCATTAAAAAACAATAAATATCAAAGACATGAAACTTCCATAACGAATCCCGATAACTATCGGGACGATACCTAAGGGAATGATTATATGGAAGTCCCGATAGATCGGGATGACCGATAAAAAACAATAAACATAAAGACATGAAAATAGTATTAGCAATAGACGGCTCGGACTTTAGTAAAGTTGCCGTTAATGAACTTGGAAAACTGCCTTTACCGCCCAATTCTGAAGTGTGCGTTTTAAATGTATATGAATATCCTATAGTGTGGGCTCCAGACCTCCTTACGGCGGAAACCGTTAACACCTACTACCAAGAGACTATAACCAATGCGGATGAATGGGCAGAGAAATCGGCAGGGAAAATTGTTTCCGAAGCTGCTGATGCATTGAAAAACAAAAATGACACGCTTAAAATAACCACCAGCGTGATTAGTGGCCTTCCAAAAAGGACCATTTTAGAAAAAGCGGAATCTTTTGGCGCCGATTTAATTGTGGTAGGTTCTCAGGGACACGGGGCATTTACACGCTTTTTATTGGGTTCTGTGTCACAATATTTAGCAACACACGCCAACTGTTCAGTACTGATTGTGAAAGAAAAAAATGAGAACTAAGGTTTGGATGGCACCAACGCTCTAAAAAAAGTTATAAAATCTAAATTAAATATGGGAGATAACCACTTAAATAATAATATAACAGAATCTGATTGCAAGATAAACGATAAAATCTGCTTACTAGATTCTAAATTGCCGCGCGTGGTTATCATTGGTGGTGGTTTTGCGGGTTTAGCCTTAGTTGAAGGCTTAAAAAGAAAAGATGTTCAAGTAGTGCTTATAGATAAAAATAATTTTCACCAATTTCAACCATTACTTTATCAGGTTGCCACAAGTGGTCTGGAACCGGATAGCATTGCCTTCCCTTTTAGAAAACAGATTTCTGGCTATAAAAATGTTAGTTTTAGATTAGCAGAAGTAGAAGAAATCAATACGGAATCAAAAACCATTTATACCAATAAAGGGGCATTAACTTATGATTATTTAGTGTTAGCTACAGGAACAACTACCAACTTTTTTGGAATGAAAGCGGTAGAAGAAAATAGCTTGGGGATGAAAAATATTAGAGATTCTTTAAATATACGCCACATGATGCTTCAAAATTTGGAGCAAGCAACAATAACCTGTGATGATGATGAGCGCGATGCACTTACAAATTTTGTGATTGTAGGTGGTGGACCAGCTGGAGTGGAAATGGCGGGTGCATTAGCAGAATTTTGCAAACATATACTCCCAAAAGATTATCCTGAGTATCCAGCATCTATAATGAAAATTTATTTAGTGGAAGGATCAAATAAGTTAATAGCAGCCATGTCTGATAAAGCTTCAACACAAACCCTGAAATATTTAAAAGAACTAAATGTAAATGTGCTATTTAATGAAATTGTAACAGATTACGACGGAAAGGTAATTACCACCAAAAAAGGTACACAAATTCATGCCAAAAATTTAATTTGGACTGCAGGAGTTAAAGGTCAATTGCCCAAAGGAATTGATAAAGTACATGTAGTAAACGGTAATCGTTTAAAAACGAATGAAAATTTGCAGGTTGAAGGATTTAATAATGTTTTTGCAATGGGAGATATTGCTGCTGTTATAACCAACGAAACACCAAAAGGGCACCCACAAGTAGCCCAACCCGCAATTCAACAAGGAAGATATTTATCAAAAACGTTGATAAATATAATTAATAAAAAACCAATAAAGCCTTTTAAATACAAAGATAAAGGATCGCTTGCTACTGTAGGGAAAAGACGTGCAGTAGCCGATTTAGGTAAATTAAAATTCACAGGATATTCAGCTTGGTTATTATGGTCGTTTGTGCATTTAATGTCCATAAGTGGCTTCAGAAATAAATTGTTTGTGGGTCTTAACTGGACTATAAGTTATTTTAGTTATGAAAAAAGTAACAGACTAATTATAAGGAATTTTAAACAAAAACCTTCAACTGAAAACACGAAAAAATAGTTTAAAGATGAAAAATACCACAAGCAAAACCAATAAGCTTTCCCTAATAGGCTCCATATCCCTTGGTACCGGCGTAATGATCGGTGCCGGCATATTCGTCCTTATGGGGCAAATAGCGGAGTTGGTGGGCGATCTGTTCCCTATTGCCTTTATTGCAGGTGCCATTGTGGTAGGTTTCAGCTCATATTCCTATGTAAAATTCTCAAATGCTTTTCCATCCTCTGGAGGGGTTGTCAAATTTTTCAACAAATCTTACGGACCGGGAACCACAACCGGTGTCTTCTCCTTGTTGATGTATGTGTCAATGGTGGTCTCGGAAAGTTTGGTAGCGGGTACTTTTGGTGCCTATACGCTTCGGTTGTTCCCAGAAAGTTTTGCCGGTTATGCATCCATTCTCGGCATCCTACTGTTGGTAACGGCCTTTATCGTGAATGTTTTAGGCAACAAGGTTATTGGCGCAACGGCAACATTTACAGCAATCATCAAAGTGGCAGGTATTGCATTGCTAGCTATTGCTGGCCTTATAGCTTCCGGGTTTGCAGATATTACTGGAAAGTATATCCCTCAAAACACGGAAGCGTTACCACAGGGATTTGGATTTGTGGCCGCATTGGCATTGGCAATCCTTGCCTATAAAGGGTTTACAACCATCACGAATCAAGGTGGGGATATTAAAAACCCAAACAAAAACCTTGGGAAGTCCATTATTTTTTCCATTCTTATCTGCACGCTCATCTATGTGGCCCTGGCACTGGCCGTGGCAGGAGGTTTAAGCATCCCAGAAATAATCAAGGCAAAGGACTATGCTTTGGCGGCCGCTGCAAAACCCGTCTTCGGCGAATGGGGTTCCTGGATTACCATAGCAATAGCTATCGTAGCAACTTTTTCAGGTGTTATCGCCAGTGTGTTTTCGGCATCACGCTTATTGGCGATGTTAAGCAATATGAAACAGGTACCCTCTTTAAAAAGACTGGGGAATTTTAAAAATCCCGCGCTCATATTCACGGTTTCCCTCGCTATTTTACTGACCGTGCTGTTCGATTTAACCAGAATCGCTTCCATAGGCGCTATTTTTTACCTCATTATGGACATTGCGATCCATTGGGGGCTTTTCCGCCACCTAAAAAAAGAAGTGAAATTTCAACCCATCATTCCGTTAATAGCTATTGTAATGGATATTGCAGTACTTACCGCATTTCTTTATATAAAATATCTGAACGATCCATTGGTACTTATCGTAGCAGCAATTGGGATTGTTTTAATACTTGTTGCGGAACGTTTTTTTATGATCTCGCATACAGACGATGAAGGTAATATGCCCATGGGAATGGAAACCAAATCAAAGCAATAAAAAGTAAAAAACATGATAACACTAACAAAAACAATAGACAAGGCACTTGTAAAAGCCTTTTTGAAAAACATAAGCGATCAAACCTTTACGGTTGTGTTTTGGGACAAGGAATCCTATAAGTTTGGGGAAGGGGAATCCAAATTTGAAATCGTCATCCATAACTTTCCCCACAAGAAAGAACTGTTTGCCAACCCCAGCACCGCATTGGCCGAAGCCTATATGGCCGGTGATATAGAGCTGGTGGGCAACCTACAGGACATCGTGGAAAGCATCATGCGCCATAAAAACAGCTTCTTGAACGAAAGCAAATTGTTGACGATGTTGGGAAAATGCAGACCTGTTGGAAAAAGGACATCGGAACGTGACATTGCCCATCATTATGATATAGGCAACGATTTTTATGCACTATGGCTGGACCCGACCATGAGCTATTCCTGTGCCTATTTTAAAACAGGATCGGACAGCTTGTACGAAGCACAAATGAACAAGATACACCATATACTAAAAAAGCTCAACCTAAAGGAAGGCCAAACCTTGTTGGACATCGGCTGCGGCTGGGGATACCTCGCTATTGAAGCCGCAAAGAAATACAAAGTAAAGGTACTGGGCATTACGTTAAGTAAAGAGCAGCTAAAAAAAGTAGAAGAACGAATTAAGCATGAAGGCCTGCAGAATCTGGTGACCGTAAAATTAATGGATTATAGGGACTTGGAAAAGTCTGGCCTCAAGTTCGACCGTGTGGTAAGTGTGGGTATGGCCGAACATGTAGGGAAAGCCAATTTGCCCCTCTATTTTAAAAACGTGAATGCCATATTGCGAGAAACCGGTCTGTTTTTATTGCACAATATTACCGATGTGTTGGAAACCGAAGTTGATGGGTTTATTTCAAAGTACATCTTTCCGGGCGGGTACATACCGTCGTTGAGGGAAGAACTGTACATCGCCGCAGAGTTGGGGTTCCATACCATGGATATAGAAAGTTTAAGGCTGCACTACATGAAAACGCTGATGCATTGGGCTGAACGTTTTGAAGGCAACATGGATAAAATCAGGACCATGTTCGACAACAAGTTTATACGAATGTGGCGTCTTTACCTAAACGCCTGTGCCGCAGCATTCCATTATGCCAAGGTAGATGTCCATCAAATACTATTGGTAAAAGGCAACAACAACCAATTGCCCTTAACACGGCAGTACATGTATGACATGCCCAGTAATAGATTTACACCCAAACCATAAAGAACAAGAAAATAAAAACAAGAAAATTAATTATAAACATTTAAAAATCAAGATCATGAAACAACAAGTAGCAATTAAAGGAATGAGCTGCGGAGGGTGCACCCAAACCGTTGAAAAAGCACTGAAACAGGTAGCAGGTGTAAAAACGGTAACAGTAAGCCTGGTGCCGCCGCAGGCCGTTATACAAACAGACCAGGTTATCGGCAATGCACAATTGCAGTCCGCTTTGTCTAAAGTAGGAAATTACAGAGTAGCCGGAAACGTCGCAGACAACGAACCAAAAAAATCGGGTGGTTCCTGTTGTGGCTGATCAAAACCTCATACAGATTTACATAAATGAATAAAGTGGACATACAGATGGAAAAATATGATGTTATTATCATTGGGGCGGGACCTGCAGGCCTAAATTGTGCCAAACAGTTGGGTGGTACCCCATTAAGGGTATTGGTTGCCGAAAGGAACAACGTTGTGGGTCCCAAGGTCTGTGCCGGAGGCTTAACGGGCAAAAGCATACAAAGTTTAGAACTACCCGATGAATTGATAGAATTCAATTTCAATAAAATCCATCTGAACCACAAAAACAAACTGTTCTATCTGAAAGACGACGAGGACTTTACCTACACCATAGACCGTAAGGAATTGGGGCAATGGCAATTGAAACAACTGGAAAAATTCGATAATATCGAGGTAAGGACAGCATCGGCCGTATCAAAGATCACAAAGGAATACGTGGTCCTGAACGGCCAGAAAATGGGTTATAAACATTTGGTCGGGGCCGATGGGGCCAGTTCGCTGGTAAGAAGGTACCTAAAATTGCCTTCAGGGAAAGCGGAAATTGCCATGCAGTATATTATTCCCGAAACCAAATATAAGGATCTTGAGGTATATTTTGATTCGCAATTATTTTCGGCCTGGTATGCCTGGATTTTTCCCCACAACCATTATGTATCCGTTGGCTGTATGGGCAACCCAAAAGAAATCTCGTCCAAACAGTTGACAAAAAATTTTTCCGCATGGCTCAAAACATATAATATCGACGTAAGCGATGGAAAATATGAGGCATTCCCAATAAACGGGGATTTTAAGGCGTATCGGTTTGAAGGGAATGTTTATCTGGCAGGCGATGCCGGCGGGTTTGCTTCAAGGTTGACGGGCGAAGGCATTTACCAGGCCCTTGTTAGTGGCGAGGAAATAGGGAAAATCATCCTGGACCAAAATTATCACAGCAAAAAAATAGATGCATTGATCAAGCTGCAAAACAGGCATAACAAAATACTGGGCACCTTGGTCGCTTCCGGAAAATTCAGGCCTTTATTGATAGAGGCGGGCAAATATTTTTTAAGATCCAAATCCATCAGCAAAAAAGTGATAAAAACAATAGCATAATATAACAGACCTTTAACATTAAAAGAAAGCGAAATGGGTATCTTTAGGTGCAGCGGATTTAAACCGTTACCAAAACAAAAAGTGTATTTATTAATTAATTAAAATGAAAAAAAATGAAAAATGTAGGATTAGTAGGGTATGGAGTTATTGGAAAAAGAGTTGCCGATGCCGTTAACGCACAAGATGACATGAACTTTGTGGGAGTTTGCGATGTTATCAGTGATTGGCGCATACAGAACGCCGTGAGAAAAGAGTATGATATCTATGCGGCAACCACCGAAGCCGAAAAACAAATGAAGGCTTCCGGCATTTCGATAAAGGGCAGTTTGCAAGACCTGTTGGATAAAGTGGACCTAGTGGTTGATTGTACCCCAAAAAACATTGCGGCAAAGAATGTGGAAATATATAAAAAACAAGGCATAAAATTCATTGTCGAGGGGGGCGAAAAACACGAAACCACTGGCCATTCCTTTAGTGCCGAAAGCAATTATAAATCGGCGTTGAATCTAAATGCAACACGGGTGGTTTCTTGCAACACCACCTCTATTTTAAGAACATTGACCGCTTTAAAAAGAGCCGATTTATTGGATTATGCCAGAGGAACACTATTGAGAAGAGCTACCGATCCATGGGAAAGCCATTTAGGTGGTATTATGAACACCATGGTACCCGAAAAAGACATCCCGAGCCATCAAGGGCCCGACGCACAAAGTGTAGATCCCGAATTGAATGTGATCACCTCGGCGGTAAAAGTTCCGGAAACCTTGAGCCACATGCACTATTGGAACGTGAAGTTAAAAAAACAGACCACGAAGGAAGACGTGCTGAAAGCCTTTAAAACGTCCAGCCGTATTAAGCTGATCCGTTATGACCAAGGCTTGGTTTCCAACAATACCATTAAGGAAATGTTCCTGGATATGGGAAGGCCTTGGGGCGATATGTACGAGGTGGCTCTTTGGGAAGATATGCTGAAAGTGGTGGGCGATGAACTTTTTTATGCTTATGTGGTCGATAATCAGGCAATCGTAATCCCAGAGACCATCGATGCCATTCGTGCACTTACCGGCATGGAGACCGATGGAGCAAAATCCATCTCTAAAACCAATAAAAGTTTAGGGATCAAATAAACCATTCTGTAATGAAATGAGCATACCTAACCTAACCTGTTCGATTAAGACCGGGACGGTTAGGATGCGAATTCGACCTGCCAGCCCCATGGCACGGCAGGTCCCACAGATATAAACAAATAAATATAAGCAGATGAAAACACATGAAAACATAGTGGAACAGTTAGGGGACAAAGCGTCTTTCTATCTGGATCATGTAAGCGAAAAAATTACCAAGGATGAATTACAGTTGCCCGACAAAAACTTTGTCGATAAGGTATTTGTCCATAGCAACCGAAACCCACAGGTGCTGCGGAGCCTTGCCCAATTGTACGGACATGGCAACCTGAAAGACACGGGGTATTTAAGCATCCTGCCCGTTGATCAGGGTATTGAGCACAGTGCAGCCTTTTCTTTCTATAAAAACCCAGACTATTTCGATCCTGAGAATATCATAAAACTTGCCGTGGAAGCAGGGTGCAATGGTGTGGCTTCCACCTTTGGGGTTTTGGCACTGAACGCCCGTAAATATGCACACAAAATCCCGTTTATTGTGAAGATCAACCACAATGAACTGCTTACCTATCCCAATAAATATGACCAAACATTATTTGGCAAGGTAAAAAATGCTTGGGATATGGGAGCCGTTGCCGTGGGTGCCACCATCTATTTTGGTTCCGAAGAAAGCAACCGGCAGCTCAAGGAAATTTCCGAAGCTTTTGAAGAAGCCCACAATTTGGGAATGGCTACCATTTTATGGTGCTATCTGCGCAATGATGGATTTAAAACAGAGAAAGAAGATTATCACGCAGCGGCAGATCTTACAGGGCAAGCCAATCATTTGGGCGTGACCATTCAGGCGGATATCATCAAACAGAAACTGCCGACAAACAACTTTGGTTTTAAAAACATAGGTTTTGGCAAATATGATGATGATATGTACGAAACACTCACCACAGTCCATCCCATTGACCTATGCAGATTGCAAGTGGCCAATTGCTATATGGGCAAAATAGGATTGATCAATTCCGGTGGTGGATCTAAAGGGGAGTCCGATTTGGTTGATGCGATAACTACTGCGGTAATCAATAAAAGAGCCGGCGGTTCCGGATTGATAATGGGACGAAAAGCGTTTCAACGCCCTTTGAAGGAAGGGGTTGAATTGATCAAGGCTGTTCAGGATGTCTATCTGGATAAACAGATAACAATTGCATAACTTAAAATAAAAAAACAACGTTTTAACTAAATGCACAGCACAAAACCAAAAAAAAAAGCCATCCTAAAATTCAGCAAAATGACCTTATTGATTTTTCTTTTATTACTTATCGTTCCAATTGGATCTATTGCTGGCTATGAGTATTTCAAAGTTATTAACGCACCAAAATACAATCCTGAAACCATGGCATTAAATTACGAAATTGTGGGTTCTGGCAACAAAAAATTGGTGTTTATACATGGTTTGACAGGGTCTAAAAATTATTGGAAAAGAGAGCTGGAAACCGTTAGTAAAACACATCAGCTGTTATTGGTGGATTTACTGGGATTTGGTGATTCTCCAAAACCTAATAGCGATTATAGTCTCAACATCCAACTAAATGCCCTGGAAAAGATAATTACCAAAGAAAATTTTAATGATGGCAATACTGTAATTGTAGGGCACTCCATGGGAGCCATTATCTCCCTGGCACTGCTTGCAGAACATAGCAATTGGTTTGAAGGGGCCATCATTACAGGGCTTCCTATTTATAAAGATAGAAATGAATTTAGGGAAATCATGTCCGGTCATGCCGTTTTTGATCGATTGGCATCGGGAAAATATGGGACACTTATTTGTATGCTGCATCCCATTTTTATGACTGATTATTTTAAGCCCGATAATTTAACGGACGATGTGTATGAAGATGCAAAAAAACATACCTGGCAAAGTTATGCCAACTCCTTAACTGAAGTGGTGATCAAACCCGATCTATACGCCTTTTCAAAAGCCATTAAAGACAAAAAGATTGTCTTTATACACGGAGCGGAGGATACTTCCGCACCTTATGAAACTGCCAAAGAATATGCTGAAACATTTTCCAACGCCAAATTTATAACTATCAAAGATGGCGATCACCAATTATTTTTAAAAGAGCCCAACATACTGTGGCGGGCCATTCAAGATTTTTCTGTTTCTGAAGATACCATCATAGGAACAGTTGGGCCAAAGGCCTTAAATATCAGTAAAAACGAACAAGCACTCAACATTAAATGAACACTAAAATCAAAAGCGAAAGCATATAAAAACGAAGATGAAAAAACTGGTTATTTTTGATTTGGACGGCACCCTGGCCGAAAGCAAATCTTCGCTCGATGCCGAAATGTCTGCATTGCTGCAGGACTTGCTCAAACGGGTAAAGGTGGCTGTTATTTCAGGTGGCGATTGGCCGCAGTTTGAAAAGCAACTGCTTGCTAACTTCCCAGTAAATGGCCTGCTAGACAACCTTTCTATACTGCCGACTTGCGGTACCAAATTTTATAAATATGCCAATGGATGGGAAAAAATATATGCTGAGAACCTATCAATAAAGGAAAAAGAGAAAATAATTCATGCGCTCAAAGAGGCGTCCAGCACCGTGGATTTTAAGATAGGAAAAACCTGGGGCGAAGTTATCGAAGACCGTGGAAGCCAGATCACTTTTTCGGCATTGGGCCAAAACGCTCCGTTGGAAAAAAAGAAAACGTGGGACCCTGATTTTGCAAAACGCAAAAAGATAAAGGCTATTCTCGATCAACGCATTCCCGAATTCTCGATCAGAATGGGAGGCACCACCTCTGTTGACGTTACAAAACCTGGGATAGACAAAGCTTATGGAATCAACAAACTAAAGGACATCTTGGGAATTGAACTATCTGAAATGATTTTTATCGGCGATGCCTTATTTCCAGGAGGCAATGACTATCCGGTAAAACAGACGGGGGTGGTTTCTATCAGTGTAAGGGATCCCCACGAAGCGAAACGGATCATCGAAACAATAAACGCATGTCTATGAAAAACCAATTAATTAGTATATCAATGAAAAAGCCATTATTGATTTTTAAACATACAGGGCAATGCCATGCTTTGGTTTGCTTGGATGCAAGCTTCCCAAACGGCACATTAACTAACAAACATTTTAAATTGTAAATATTAGAATTTATGAAAACAAGCAATATCAATGTACACGACATGCTATCAGTTTGGAGTGTAGAAGAAGTGGAAAAACACATTAGCGAGGTACCGGGCGTCGAAAGTGTTACAATGAATTACGCTACGGAAACCGCCACGGTTCGCTACGACGAAACCCGTCTGGATGTTGCGGATATCAAATCCTCTGTACGGCAAAGAAGCCATGAGTCCTTTGCACAGGAGCATTCGGCAGATAAACCTGCAGAAGAGAAAGATGAAGACCCGGCAACACCGCCTTCATCCGAAATCCAGGAAAAAAATGCCAAACCTGAAACCATATCTCCGGAAAAAACGGAAAACCCTGACGTGACTCCGCCGACCGGTACGGCAGGCAAACCCGAAAAAGAAAAAGAAAACGAAAAGTCATCTGCAGCAGTACAGCCGAAAGAAAAAGACAAAGCTGAAACCAAACCAACAGCAATTGGAGAGAAGAAAGAGGAAGATAGTGCCGGCATTGACCACAGTAAAATGGACCATTCAAAGATAGACCACTCGAAAATGGAAGACCCAAAATCGGACGACCACAGTAAGATGGATCACAGTAAGATGGACCACAGTAAAATGGACCACAGTAAAATGGATCATTCAAAGATGGAAGACCCAAAATCGGCAACGTCCCCTACGGGTAAAAGCCATGAAGGGCACAAGACCCAGGGCGACCAGCCCACGATGTCTGAACAAATGGCTTATGAAATGGGGCATGGCGGCCAGGATATGGCGGCTATTGTACGCGATTTACGCAACCGCTTTTGGATCTGCCTTATTTTCACGATACCAATCTTTATCTATTCCCCTATGGGAGGGCTTTTCGAACCGCCACAACCACCGTTTGGGCTGGACCTGAACCTGTGGCTGTTTTTCTTGGCAAGTGCCGCAGTGCTTTATCCAAGTTGGCCATTCTTTGTCTCTGCTTGGCGTGCCCTAAAAAAAGGTATCCTAGGCATGGCGGTGCTGATAGTTCTGAGCGTAGGAACGGGATATCTCTTCAGCATCATCAGCATATTTTTCTTGGAAGGGGGCGACCAGTTCTTTGAGGCCATAGCCGTTCTGTTGGTTTTCATCCTACTCGGTCATTGGCTCGAAATGCGCGCCCGTGCAGGAGCATCATCGGCCATAAAGGCATTGATGGACCTTACGCCAGCAAAGGCATCGGTAATCCGCAACGGTGAGGAAATAGAAGTGCCAACGGCCGAAGTATTGCAAGACGAGATCGTCGTAATGCGCCCGGGTGCCAAGATTCCCGTTGATGGAACGGTGGAGAGCGGAGAATCCTTGGTTGACGAGTCCATGCTCACAGGAGAGTCGATGCCTGTGAAAAAAGGGCCCGGTGACACGGTCATCGGTGCAACCATTAACAAGACCGGTAGCTTTCGCTACAAGGCGACGAAGGTCGGGGCCGACTCGGCACTGGCACAGATCGTAAAACTGGTACAGGAGGCCCAGAACTCCAAGGCACCGGCACAACTATTGGCAGATAAGGCAGCACAATTACTGGTGATTGCCGCAATCGTCATTGGCCTTGCAACCTTTTCGGTTTGGTTTTGGTGGATTGGGGCACCGCTAATGTTTGGACTGACCCTGACCATTACAGTATTCGTAATCGCCTGTCCGGACGCCCTGGGCCTTGCTACGCCAATGGCGGTCATGGTAAGCACCGGCCTAGGAGCCAAGAACGGTATCCTGTTCAAGAATGCATCGGCACTGGAAGACGCTACAAAGTTGGACGTCATTGTCTGCGACAAAACCGGTACACTTACCGTGGGCCAACCGGAGGTAGTTGAGATTGTTACCGCAAAAGGTGTTACCGAGGATCAATTGCTTACTGCTGCCGCTGCCGTAGAGCAGGGATCGGACCATCCGCTGGCCCAAGCAATACTGCGCAAGGCAGAGAACCTAACCGTGAAGGCACCCACAAAATTTGAAAGCCTTGACGGGATGGGGGCACGTGCAGAGACCGCCGCCGGAACGGTTTTTCTTGGCAACCGCCTATTAATGGACACCCAGAAACTCGCACTCGATGGCCTGGAAAATGAGGTTACCCGGATGCAGGAAGACGGTCGGACCGTTGTGCACGTAGCACAGGCTGGCCGCGTGATAGGGCTAATCGCCATCGCAGATGCCATAAGG
The DNA here is from genome assembly GCF_052728615.1 of Mariniflexile sp. Taxonomy (NCBI): domain Bacteria; kingdom Pseudomonadati; phylum Bacteroidota; class Flavobacteriia; order Flavobacteriales; family Flavobacteriaceae; genus Mariniflexile; species Mariniflexile sp. Next base: position 15,531 of record NZ_JBFVFE010000006.1, read on the forward strand.
CCATCGTCCAAGGCAATGGTAGAAAAATTGCGTAAGCGCGGTATTGAAGTGGTTATGCTTACCGGCGACAATGAAGCTACAGCAAGACGAATTGCCAAGGACCTTGGAATCGACAACGTCATGGCCGATGTGCTTCCGGCCCAAAAAGCCGAAAAAGTGAAAGAGCTGCAGGCGCAAGGAAAGAAAGTTGGCATGGTCGGAGACGGCGTTAATGATGCTCCCGCACTAACACAGGCCGAAGTAGGGTTTGCCATTGGCGCCGGCACCGATGTTGCCATGGAAAGCGCAGACGTGGTACTCATGAAAAGCGATCCTTATGATATCGTTGGTGCCATAGAGCTCTCTCGCGCCACCGTGCGCAAGATGCACCAAAACCTTTGGTGGGCCGTAGGCTACAATGTGTTGGCATTTCCGCTTGCCGCAGGGGTTCTGTACCCTTTTGTGTTGAGCCCCGAAGTGGCGGCACTTTCAATGTCCGGCAGTACCCTCATCGTTGCTGTCAATGCGTTGCTGCTGAAGTTTATCAAACTGGAAGGCATTCACAAACTGGACAAAAAAGCGGCCTAAAATGAAAAATAGTCCAATTAAACATATAGGCGTATTTACCTCGGGAGGCGATAGTCCTGGAATGAACGCTGCATTGTATGCCATTGCAAAGACAGCAGAGACAAAAGGCATAAAAGTGAGCGGTATCCGCAAAGGATATGAAGGGTTGATCGATGGCGATTTTATACCATTGGAAGCCCATGAGTTGCAAAAATTGACCCAAAAAGGTGGCACCATCCTAAAAACGGCGCGTAGCAAACGCTTTATGGAATTGGAAGGTCGTAAAAAAGCGTTGCAAACCCTTAAAGCGAACAGTATTGATGCTCTGGTTGCCGTTGGTGGCGATGGTACTTTTAAAGGGTTATTGGCTTTTTCTGAAATATGTGACATCCCATTTATAGGCATTCCGGGAACTATTGACAACGATATTTCAGGCACCGATTACACCCTCGGTTTTGATTCTGCAGTAAACACAGCCATTGAAAACATCGATAAAATAAGGGATACTGCCGAATCCCATAACCGCGTGTTCATTGTGGAAGTGATGGGAAGGGATTCAGGTTACATTGCTATTCATTCGGGTTTAATGTCGGGGGCAGATGCCATACTTATTCCCGAAAGCGGTAAGGATTTTATTTACTTATTGGACAAGATTAAAAATTACAATAGTGAAGATGCCTTTCTAATCGTGGTTTCCGAAGGCGATGAAATAGGAGCTGAATTGGTCGCGTCCAAAATAAAGGAAATGAACAAAGAGGTCGATTTACGAATCACGAGGCTGGGTCATGTGCAACGTGGTGGCAATCCATCTGCTTTAGATAGAATGTTGGGAATTAGGCTTGGAGTAGCAGCTGTAAATGCTCTTTTACAAGGTAGAAAGAATATAATGGCCGGTGTATTAAACAATCAATTACATTTTACCCCTTTTGAAGACGTGGTTAAACAACATCAAGTAAATGAGGAATTAATGAAACTTTTAGAGCTTTTTGGTAAATAATTGCAAGAAAAATGAAACCACTATGGATTGGAAATCCATAGTTTTATATTGGCAGACTGAAAGTCTGCTTCGTGAAATAGCCGATTAAGTAAGGAAAAAAACACATAATTATTTGTGTTCACTATAGCTATCGGGACGTGGCTAAAACATTTATAAAACTAAAGTAACTGCAATGAATCCCGATAGCTATCGGGAGCAGGGTTTTAACCTTTAACTTGATAATAAAACCAAACAAAGAAGAAAGAACTTGGAGGAACCTTTGAACGTTTTACCATAATGGGATAAGCACCGTAAAGATATCTTTACGGTTAACACAAACGAAGAGTGCATCAAACCAAAACAGCCAATGCTTCCGTAAGTATGCTTGAAATGGCTTTGATATTGTTGGCCTAAGGACAAATACAAACAGGGAAAACCAAAATAAATACAGCAACATGGAACATAAAAATCAGAATAATAACATAATATCCATAGAAAAAAAAGGAATACTCCTAAGCCCAACAATAAAACCTTTTGAAAGCAACGGCGTGCTCAATCCCGGAATATTCCAAGAGGGTGAAGAGGTGCATATATTTTATCGTGCGGTAGAAGACGGCAACTTTTCCACCATTGGATATGCCAGATCCGACGGGCCGACCAACATTGTTGAAAGACTTAAACGCCCTTTTATTACCCGTGATTTTGATTATGAAAAACACGGTGTTGAAGACGCTCGAATCGTTAAAATCGAGGGTATCTTTTATTTGACATATACAGCATACGATGGCGTGAATGCCATAGGGGCTTTGGCAACCTCCAAGGACATGAAACATTTTGAAAGAAAAGGCATCATTACGCCTCCTATAGATTACAAGGAATATAAATTTCATTTAGAACATTGCAATCAGGATAAACTCAATCCAAAATATTTCTATTACTACAATCTTTTTGCCGAATTGGGAATTGTAGAAGAGAAACATAGGTTATTGAAGGACAAGGACATTGTACTCTTCCCTAGAAAGATAAACAATAAGTTTGTAATGCTACACCGTATATGGCCCGGGATACAAATAGTGCAGTTTGAAAAGTGGGAAGATCTTACCAAGGAATTTTGGGTAGATTACATAAAGAACCTAACCGATCATATCCTTTTGGATCCATTGTACAATTTTGAAGTAAACTATCTGGGTGCGGGATGCCCACCCATAGAAACAGAAGATGGTTGGCTAATGATCTACCACGGCGTTTGTGAAACCAACATCGGAAAAACGTACCATGCGGCCGCTGCGCTCTTGGATATTAACGATCCCACAAAAATAATTGGGAGATTGCCCTATCCCCTATTCTCCCCTTCAGAAGATTGGGAATTGAAAGGCGTGGTTAACCATGTGGTATTCCCTACGGGAACCGCTTTGTTTGATGATGACCTGTATATTTATTATGGGGCAGCAGATAAGCATACCGCAGTGGCCAAGGTCAGCCTTAAACAATTATTGGATGAACTAAAAAACCAAAAACATGAAAAAGTTTAAAATTTTATTTATCTGTTCCTATCCACCCCGGCAATGCGGCATAGCGACCTTTTCACAGGATCTTATAACATCCCTTAAAAAGAGCTTTGGTGCTTCCATGGACATTGAGGTATGCGCACTGGAAAACGAATGTTGCAACATTGATGATTATCCCACAGAAGTCTCGTACAGGATAGATGCCCGAGAAGTGGATTCCTTTTTCAAGGTGGCCGATAGGCTAAACGAAAGGGAGGATATTGGAATGGTATGCGTACAGCACGAGTTTGGGCTTTTTGGAGGGGAATACGGTAGCCATTTGGTGGCTTTCCTGCTCCGTCTTAACATCCCCATCTCCTGTGTGTTCCATACCGTGCTGCCCAACCCGGATTTGAAGCGGATAAAAGTAATGCAGGCACTGGCCGACCTGAGCGAAAAGCTCATTGTACTCACCAATAGGTCTGCCGAGATACTGGAAAAAGATTATTCCATAGAAAAAAGCAAACTAAACGTTATCCCACACGGAACACATATTGTTCTGTGGAAAGAAAAACAAGCCCTTAAAAATAAGTACGGGTTTCAGGATAAGATGGTGCTCTCCACCTTTGGCCTGCTAAGCAAAAACAAAGGAATAGAAACAACGCTTCGCGCATTGCCCAAAGTGATCGACAAATTCCCAGAAACTCTCTATCTTGTATTGGGCAAGACCCACCCAGAGGTGGTAAAAAACGAAGGCGAAACCTACAGGGAATCGCTTATGGACCTGGTAGGTCACTTGGGGCTCAATGACAACGTTATCTTTATCAACGAATATTTGGAACTCCAAATATTGTTGGAATACTTGACGCTTTCAGATATTTACATATTTTCGTCAAAGGATCCCAACCAAGCGGTAAGCGGCACTTTTGCGTATGCCATGAGTTGCGGAAATCCCGTTATATCAACCCCTATCCCCCACTCCAGGGAATGTCTGGACCCCAGCACCGGTATTTTGTTGAACGGTTTTGAGGATTCTTTGGAATTGAGCAATGCCATCATCAATTTGCTGCAACAACCCGCTTTAAGGGCCTCTATGGGCAAAAATGCCTTTACCAAAATGCGCGCTTTTAGCTGGGAAAATGTTGCCCTATCTTATTCTGATATCTTTCAGGACTATCTAAAAAAGCAAAACCCATTGGAATTTGTGCTGCCCCCCATTAAAACTGACCATATTGAAAATATGACCACTGACTTTGGCATCCTCCAATTTTCAAGTTTTGATGAACCGGACACCTCCTTTGGCTATACGCTTGACGATAATGCAAGGGCCTTGATTACCATGCTGATGTATTATGAACAGCATGCTTCGGAAAAAATTCTTCAATTAATAGAAATTTATTTGGATTTCATGGCCTTTTGCCAGCAAGAAAATGGGGAATTCTACAATTATGTAGATTACAGCCATCATTTTACAGACCAAAACACCGAAGTAAACCTTCAAGACTCCAACGGTAGGGCTATATGGGCACTTGGGTATTTATTGTCGGGCGCAACACAACTTCCTGAACATTTGGTGGCCAAAGCAGAGAACTGCTTTAAAAAAGCCATCCCAAACGTAACCAATTTTGAATCGCCACGAGCCTTGGGCTTTGTGCTAAAGGGCCTTTATTTTTATCAAAAAAACAATACAGACAAAACCTACACTGCCATAGCCCAAAAATTGGCCGATGAGCTCTTGCGCATTTTCGATATAAGTACCGATAACCAATGGGAATGGTTTGAAGACTACCTTACCTATGCAAACAGCGTCTTGCCCGATGCCCTGCTATATGCTTGGCGAATTACCAAAGACCACAGGTATAGGGAAGTTGCGGAAATTACTTTCGACTTTTTGCTGTCGCAGTATTTTATGAAAGGCCAGATTAAGGTCGTCTCCAATGATGGTTGGTTCCATAAAAGGAACAAACGTGTTTTTTATGGGGAACAACCCATAGAGGTTGCCTACACCATTCTTTCATTGGACCTTTTTTATAAGGTAACCCATAAAAAGAAGTATGCCCAACAACTGCATACGGCGTTCAGCTGGTTTTTGGGCAATAACCACCTTAAACAAATTATGCACAATCCGGTAAACGGCGGGTGCTATGATGGTCTTGAAAGAGAGAACATCAATATTAACCAAGGGGCAGAGTCCAGTATATGCTATTTGATGGCCCGCCTTATTGTTGAACAATATCCATTAGGGACAAAGCACGCCATAATGCCACCCAATATTAAAACCTGGAATGAGTTGGGCACAATAAAAAAAAGAAAGAAAAGCTCAACAAATAAAAGCGAAGCTGTAAGTGAAAAATAGTGCAGGCAAGCCTTTGAACATGCGGTTTTCCTGTAGAAATCCAATAAACAGTTTAGGTTACATTAATGACAGAAGCCTTAAAAAATATCAACCCATTTATGCTCGGACTGCTCATCAGTCTGGGCATTGGCCTTATTCTTGGGTTGGAACGCGAATACGACAAACTGAAGGAAGAACAAGGCTTTGCAGGCATAAGGACCTTCCCCATTGTGGCTATTATTGGTTTTATCTTGGGGAATCTTTCCATTACCTACACGCCTTGGTTGGTCATTATCATTGCGGCGGCGTTCCTTTTGTTTTTGTCTTTCAGCCATCTTTCCATAGTCCAAAAACATGTAATGACCGGTATCACCACCAATATGGCATTGTTCGCTACGTTAATTTTGGGGGTTATGGTCGCCAATCATTTACATAAGGAAGCAGTTGCTACCGCAGTGGTCGTGCTTACTTTGTTGTCGTTGAAAACAACTTTTAATACCTTTATAAAGAACATCACGTCAGAAGAACTTTTCGCTTTTATTAAGTTTTCAATTATCGCCCTTCTTATTTTGCCTTTCTTACCAAATCAGGACTATGGTCCAGAAGGTTTGTTGAACCCCTTTGAGATTGGAGCCATCATAGTGATTGTATCCTTTTTAAATTTTATTGGCTATTTCCTTGTAAAATATGTAGGATCCAAACGAGGGATTTTGCTCACGGCAATTTTGGGCGGATTGATTTCCAGCACCGCTGTTTCTTGGATCTATGCTTCCAGAAGCAAGGAATCGCCAGAGCTTTCAAAAAAATATGCTGCCGGCATCATTATAGCTTCTGCCATCATGTTTCCAAGGCTTGCGGTATTGGCATATATTTTCAACAGTGCCATACTTTCATATCTGGCCATACCCTTTACTATTCTTATGCTTATCTGTTTAATTAGCGCTCTTGTATTTATAAAGAAAGACACCGATGTTACCAATACAGCCATCAACCTTGGCAATCCGCTCAATATCTGGAACGCTCTTGGGTTTGGGGGGATTTATGTAGCAATTCTATTTGCTGTTTTTTACGGGAATGCATTCTTTGGCGAAAGCGGTTTATACTATTCGGCGCTCATTGCAGGATTGGCCGATACAGACGCCATAACCATAAGTATGGCAAAATTTGGGTCTTTGGAAGACAAACTCACACTCGCTACCAATGTGATTATTACCGCAACCATAAGCAATATGATAGTGAAACTGGCCATTACCTATTTTAAAGGTTCCAAAAAAACAGGAAAACTCGTGATGCTTATATTCGGAACAGTGGTCATTGTGGGCATAGCCTATATTTTAATACAGTTATAAAACCAAAAAAAAAAACAGAAAGATGAAAACAACCGTATTCAGTACCCACAAATTTGAAGAGCCCCATTTGGTATCCGCAAATAAGGGCAAGCACGAGCTTAACCTACTTGAAGTACGGTTGACCGAAAAAACGGCCTCCTTGGCACAGGGCTCCGAGGCCATTAGTTTGTTCACAAGTGATGATGCCTCGGCAAAGGTGCTGGAAAAATTAAGTGCCTTGGGCGTTAAGTACATTGCCCTTCGTACCGCGGGGTATAACAACGTAGCCATTGAAAGAGCAACCGCACTGGGCATAAAAGTGGCCCGTGTACCTGCCTATTCGCCTTATGCCATTGCCGAACATACCATGGCGTTGATACTGGCGCTTAACCGAAAATTGATCAGGGCCCACAATAGGGTAAGGGATATGAATTTCTCGTTGAACGGCCTAACGGGTTTCGACCTTAACGGAAAAACCGCAGGCGTTATTGGAACAGGAAAAATAGGTGCCATCCTTATAAAAATACTGCATGGCTTTGGTTGCAAAATACTTGCCCAAGATGTAAACGAAGATAAAAACCTGATAAATTCGTACGGTGTTCACTATACAGATTGCGAAACCATCTGCAAGCAAGCCGATATTATAAGTCTGCACATTCCTTTAGTACCTTCAACCAAACATTTAATTGATAAAGCGCATATTTCACTTATGAAACCGGGCACAATGCTCATCAATACCAGCCGCGGGGGATTGGTGGACACCAAAGCCGTTATCCAAGGATTGAAGACTAAAAAGATTGGCTATTTTGGGATGGATGTTTATGAGGAGGAAGAAGGATTGTTCTTTGAAGACCATTCCGATGAAATTTTGCAGGACGATGTCATTGCCCGCTTAATGACCTTCAACAATGTACTGATAACCAGCCATCAAGCATTTCTGACAGAAACAGCGTTGACCAACATTGCTGAGACCACCATGTATAACCTGGATTGTTTTGGAAAACAAATACCTTCTGGAAATGAAGTTGCCATGAATTGATTTATAAAACATAAAATTATACAAAATGAAACGCCCATGGCTACATTTTATCCACACAGGGAAATGATTATCAAGGCGTTCCATCTGACCTATAAAAAACAATAAACATAAACAGATGAAAAACATACTTGTATCTACCACGTTTTCCGAAAATTGCACGCATGCTGTAGATTTAGGAATAAAATTAGCGAAGCACCATAATGCAGAAATACATTTTTTTCATTTTATTAAAACACCTGTGGATTGGTTGGAAATTTCTAAAACTAAAGAAGATAAATACCCAGAAACACTTAAACAAATTGTAGATGCCAATAGTAAACTAAAGGATTATGAATTAATGGCAGAAAATGAACATTTAAAATGCAAGACCTTTATTGAGTTTGATGCAAGCCCAGAAAATATAATGCAACACTCCAATAATTTTCACCACGATTTTATTGTTACCGGGAGCGAAACAAAAGGAAATACACATGAACCCATAAAAAGTTACATCGAGCTTATTGTACGTAAAGCCAAAGTACCGGTACTAATTGTTGAAAAGAGCCATATAGTGTTCCCTTTTAAAAACATTGTTTTTATTTCAAATTTTGTAAATGATGTCGGTGATGCGCTCAACAAAGTGGTTTCAATAGCAACACAATGCCATGCAAAAATTCATTTATTGCAGATAATTCCTGAAACTGATCTTAAAAACAGCACTCGTGGTTTAAATCCTGTTGACCAACTTTTGCAAAAGTTTCCAAAATTTAAAAATTACACTTTAACGGTTTACAATGAGCCTTCACTGGAACATGGGATCACTACTTTTATTAAACAACACCCAGTGGATTTAATTGCCATGGTTACCCACGGTAAAATGGGTTTTTTAAGCCTATTCCCTAAAAGTATTACTGAAAATGTTACCAACAACCTACCCATAATGACCATAAATGTATAAACCATGAGCAACACAATAAACATAATAAAACATTCTGGCGACCTGGTTGCTTTTGATGTGGACAAACTCGTCAACTCCTTGAGGCGTTCTCAGGCAAGCGACGACATGATCAACCAAATAGTTGCACAAGTTGAAAATCAAATATATGAAGGAATTACCACCAAGCAAATCTATAAAATGGCATTTAAGATGCTCAAGAATACATCACGGGTAAGTGCTTCAAAATACAAACTCAAAAAAGCATTGATGGAATTGGGCCCTTCCGGCTATCCGTTTGAAAAACTGGTAGGAAAAATAATGGAACATGAAGGTTTTGAAACAAAAGTAGGCGTAATAGTACAAGGTAATTGTGTGCAGCACGAAGTGGATGTGATAGCCCAAAAGGACAATAACCACTATATGATTGAGTGCAAATACCACAGTGACCAAGGGCGGTTTTGCAATGTAAAAATTCCCTTATATATCCATTCAAGGTTTTTGGATGTTGAAAAACAATGGGAACGCCAAAAAGGCCATGAAAACAAATGGCACCAAGGTGGGGTTTACACCAACACACGTTTTACCACCGATGCCATACAGTACGGTGAATGTGTTGGCTTACTGCTTGCAAGCTGGGATTATCCAAGAGGAAACGGCCTTAAAGATAGAATAGATAAATCTGGCCTGCACCCATTGACGGCTTTAACAACCTTGACCAAGGCCGAAAAAACAAAATTATTGGACACAGGCATCGTGCTCTGTAAAGAGCTTCACGAAAACCCTGATATATTGGAACAAATAGGGGTGCCAAAACCAAGGCATAAAAACATTCTTGAAGATTCACGGGAACTATGTGGAATTCATTAAAATAACAAGATTCCTGCCTTCGCAGGAATGACAATTAATAATCCTAAAAACAATACAGATGAAACGAACATTAATAAATTTTTTACATTTTTTCACAAAAGGGAATGTATGAAATTTTTAATGTGAGAGCGTAGCGGTTACATACGTTCTCCATTTTTTGATTAATTAATATTCAGGTAATTAAAAAGATTTAAACGTATGAAAACAGAAGCATTGCAAAATAAGAGCAATATAGATTTAGAGCCATTTTACCAAGCATTGGAAGATGACCCTAAACTACTTGAAGAAGCCCTTGAAATATTATTGGGGATGGTAAACTTTGAACCAAAATCAATAAAGAAAATAGCACTTGTTATCAAAGAGGATTCCCGCAATTTGTATAATGAAATAGCGGAATTGTGCAAATCGGAACAAGATAAAGGAAACACTTCCTCCTGCTGTGGTGGGCACTAAATAGTGTCCGACTATAAAGTCCGATAACTGCGTTACACTCGTTTTAAAAACAGTCATTTACACTAGTGAACTCCTTGGTTTTAAAAACTTCGCAAACCTTGTTCTCGAACTTTCTAGCTCAGATACTCAACAGTATGGACAAACCCTAGGGTTTATTATGAAATAAAGTGAACAGAATTGGCGATAATATTTTGTGTATTGACTAGGCAAAAAACGTAGTTATAGCCTTAGCTACAGCGAGGCTTTTTAACGACGACAATACGCAAAAGAGCAAGTCAAAATGTGCAGGTTATTTTGTAACAAACCCCTAAACAGATTTTATAAAAATGGAAAACAACAAAATAAACATCCACTTTCTAGGAGCAGCAGGAACAGTAACCGGCTCAAAATATTTAGTGGATACAGGAGACAAAAAGATACTGATAGACTGCGGATTGTTTCAAGGACTAAAAGAATTACGTTTAAAAAACTGGGAATACCCACCGGTTGAAGTTTCAAAAATTGATGTGGTATTGCTTACCCACGGCCACATGGACCATACGGGCTATTTGCCTAGGCTGGTAAAACAAGGCTTTAATGGACCCATTTACGGTACCGGCCCTACATTGGACATTGCTGAAATCATATTGAACGACAGTGCCAAAATACAGGAACAGGAAGCCGAACGTGCCAATAAGGAAAGCTATTCCAAACACAGTCCCGCTGAACCATTGTACGATTTGAACGATGTTGAAAAAACCATCCCACATTTTAAAACCATCCCCCAATCCCAATGGATTCCATTGTTTGATGGTATCAAGGTGCGTTTTCAATATAGTGGCCATATTCTGGGCGCCACTTACATCGAGTTGGACGTGCACGGAAAACGTTTTGTCTTTTCAGGCGATATTGGCAGGACCCATGATTTATTGCTCTATCCACCCCTAAAACCTAAAAAGGCAGATGTGCTGTTCATAGAATCCACTTATGGAGGAAGGTTCCATCCTGACGAAGTGGAAGCCCTTCCGCAAATTGAAAAATTGGTGAACGACACCATCAATAGAGGTGGCAGCCTATTCATCCCAAGTTTTTCGGTGGAACGTGCCCAATTGATGATGCTTATCCTTTGGAGATTACTGAAAGAAAAGAAAATACCCAAAGTCCAGATGATAATGGACAGCCCCATGGGAGGAAATGTATTGGAACTCTTCCACCAAACAAGGGATTGGCATAGGTTGAGCGACGATGATTGCAACGAAATGTGCTCGCACTTTACAGTGGTAAGCAGTTATAGGGAAACCATGGAATTGCGAACCGATAATAAACCAAAAATCGTAATTGCAGGAAGCGGGATGCTCACCGGTGGCAGAATGCTCAACTATCTTGAAACACAGGCACAAAACCCGAACAACACCTTGCTTTTTGTGGGCTATCAAGCCGAAGGTACCCGTGGCAGAAAGTTGTTGGAAGGCGACAAGGAACTAAAAGTGTATGGAAAATGGGTGGCCTTTAAAATGGAAGTGGCCGAAATTGAAGGCCTCTCCGCACACGCAGACCATGCAGAACTAATGGATTGGATGGGCAAGATAAAGAATGGTCCAGAAAGAATTTTCATTGTTCACGGTGAAAAAGAAGGGGCCGAAGCCCTTCAAAAAGGAATAAAGGAAACTTATGGCTGGGAGGCTGAAATACCACAGCTCTATAGCATTGAAAATGTATAATTCCTTATCCACATAAAAAATGAACAAGAGAAAAACAAATACCAATTGGTATGTGATAACCGGTGGTCCAAGCACGGGAAAAACCACCGTAATAAACATGCTGGAAAAAAGAGGCTATAAAACTACCATTGAGCACGCAAGGCATTATATAGACACCATGCGTACCGGAGGGCAAACCGTTGAAGACATCAGGAACAATAAAAGAAAATTCCAATTAGGTGTTTTGGATATGCAAATAGAACAAGAAGCCGCCATACGGCCCAAAGATCTGGTTTTTTTGGATAGGGCCATACCGGACGCAATGGCATACTATCAATTTTTAATGCTGGACTATGACGAGAAATTACTGAGCGCGGTCATAAACACTTCGTACAGGAAAATTTTTATATTGGACCGATTGCCTTTTACCAAAGACTATGCTAGAACCGAAGATGAGGAAGATCAAAAGAAAATACATCAACTAATAATAGATGTTTATACGTCTTTAGGGTTTCCAATTGTTACAGTTCCGGTTTTGCCACCTAATGAGCGTGTAGAATTTATATTGAATAACATATAATAGCAATGATAATGCAATGACAGTGTATTTAGATTTACTTCCATAAATGAGTTGATAGCCATAAACAAAAAAAGACATTGAAATTTTAATTCTAAAAAACATACAAATGAAGCGTCAAAATAAAGATAAAACCTCACCACCCGACCTTACAGGCCATAGTATAGGAACTGGCCCAATAAGAACGCAACGTCCTGTATATGTAGATTTGCTCCCGCCATGTAACCATGCATGTCCAGCAGGAGAAAACATACAGGCATGGCTTGCACTGGCACAGGATAAAAAATTTGAGGAAGCTTGGCAAGTCATCATGCAAGATAACCCGATGCCCGCCATAATGGGGCGCGTTTGTTACCACCCCTGCGAAGATGGCTGCAACCGCACCGCCATAGACAGTCCGGTAAGTATTCATGCCATAGAACGTTTTCTTGGAGATGAAGCCATCCATAAAAATTGGAAAGTAAGGTTTGAAAAAAAACCAGAAGGTAAGCGGGTGCTTATCATAGGAGCTGGTCCAAGTGGCTTATCTGCGGCATACCATCTTACCAGAATGGGACATCGTGTTGAGATACATGAAGCTGGGCCTATTGCAGGTGGCATGATGCATTTTGGGATTCCTGCCTACAGGCTTCCAAGACATATATTGGACCATGAAATTCAACGCATTACAGCAATGGGAGTCAAAATCGTTCTTAACCATAAAGTTAAAGATGTCTTGTCTGAAAAAAAGACTGGAGGTTTTGATGCCGTATTTATAGCCGTTGGTGCCCATCTTTCAAAAAAAATTGATATTCCTAGTAATGATGCTGTGAAAATTTTTGATGCCATTACCTTTTTAAAACAAGTAGAACAAGGTGAAAAACCAAAAATAGGTAGAAGAGTTGCTATTTATGGAGGTGGAAATACAGCAATGGATGTGGCACGAACTGCGAAACGAATGGGAGCATCCGAAGCCATGGTCATATACAGGCGCGATAAAGAACACATGTCGGCACATGAATTTGAGGCAGAAGAAGCTTTGGAAGAAGGGGTTAAGATCAATTGGCTCCGTACAATAAAAGCAATGGATGAAAATACATTTAAGGTTGAAATAATGCGACTAGTGGATGGAAAACCAATACCCACAGGACAATTTGAAACACTCGAAGCAGATACCCTCATATTGGCAGTTGGGCAAGATACAGACACAACATTTTTAAAGCATATAAAAGGCATCGAATTTAAACAAGATGGAACCGTTATTGTTAATTCTGAGATGATGACCGGTTACGAAGGAATTTTTGCCGGAGGTGATATGATACCCAGTGAACGCAGTGTAACCGTGGCGATCGGACATGGTAAAAAGGCCGCGCGAAATATCGATGCTTTTTTGAGGAGAACACCATACCTTAAAGCTCCTAAACATCCTATAGTAGGGCCCGAAAAATTACACCTTTGGTATAAAACAAATGCTCCGCAAAAGGAACAGGCTTCCCTTGATGCCCAAAAGCGTTTGGAAGGCTTTGATGAAATAAAGGCCGGTTTAAGCGAAAAAGAAGTGATTTTTGAATCACAACGCTGCCTTTCCTGTGGTAATTGCTTTGAGTGCGATGGTTGCTATGCTGCCTGTCCTGAAGAAGCCATCATAAAACTGGGACCGGGCAAAAGATATGAGTATAACTTTGATCGCTGTACAGGTTGTGCGATATGTTATGAACAATGCCCTTGCCATGCCATAGAAATGATTCCCGAACCTAAGAAAATATAAAACAACAATCATGGAAGATCAAACAAAAATAGCGACCATAGATGGTAATGAAGCCGTTGCCTATGTGGCATACCGAATTAATGAAGTATGCGGCATCTACCCAATCACACCGGCATCCCCCATGGCCGAACACGCAGATGAGTGGTCTGTTAAAGGAGTGGAAAACATTTGGGGCAATATCCCGGATGTCATAGAAATGCAAAGCGAAGGTGGTGCGGCAGGTGTTGTTCATGGCGCCCTTCAAACCGGTGCTTTGGCTACAACTTTTACAGCTTCACAAGGGTTGATGCTCATGTTGCCCAATATGTACAAAATTGCAGGAGAACTTACTCCAACCGTTTTTCATGTGGCGGCACGCTCACTGGCTGCACAGGCACTGTCAATTTTTGGCGACCATAGTGATGTCATGGCGGCGAGGACAACCGGGTTTGCCATAATCGCCTCTTCTTCGGTTCAGGAAGCTCATGACATGGCACTCATAAGCCAAACGGTGACCTTAAGATCGAGAGTGCCCATCATGCATTTTTTCGATGGTTTTCGCACGTCCCATGAAGTGAATAAAATCAGACTTCTGTCCAATGAACAAATTAGGGACATGATTGATGATAAACTTATTTATGCCCACCGGAAACGAAGCTTAAACCCTGATAATCCCTTTATCCGGGGAACTGCTCAAAATCCTGATATTTACTTTCAGGCCAGGGAAACTGTAAATCCCTACTATTTAAATCTTCCAAAAATTGTTCAAAACGCTATGGACGATTTTGAAAAACTCACAGGTCGCAATTATAACCTATTTGAATATGTTGGCGACCCAAATGCAGATAGGATAATCGTAATTATGGCTTCCGGATCGGAAGTAACCGGTGAAACCGTGAAACAATTGGTTAAAAACGGTGAAAAAGTAGGAATGATCAAGGTAAAACTTTACCGTCCGTTTTCTTTACCACATTTTATAAAAGCACTACCCTTATCAGTAAAAAAAATAGCCGTGTTAGATCGGACAAAAGAACCTGGTGCCACAGGAGAACCCCTCTACCAAGACGTGGTTACTACATTGGCCGAAGCTTACCGCCTGAAAAAAATCACTGGTTTTCCAAATATTATAGGAGGGCGTTATGGGTTATCCTCTAAGGAGTTTACCCCTGGGATGGTTAAAGGTGTTTTTGAAGAACTGAAAAAAGCATCGCCAAAAAACGGTTTTACCATCGGTATCATTGATGATGTTACCCATACTAGCTTAAACTATGACCCTACTTATGATATTATTCCCGAAGGAACCATTAGTGCTGTTTTCTTTGGATTAGGTTCAGATGGTACTGTTGGCGCCAATAAGAACAGCATTAAAATAATTGGGGAAGGAACAAAGTTATTTGCACAGGGTTATTTTGTATATGACTCCAAAAAGTCCGGAGCCCAAACGGTTTCCCATTTACGTTTTGGTAAAAAACCAATTAATGCACCCTACCTTATTATGGAAGCGGACTTTATTGCTTGCCATAAATTCAACTTTATCGAAAAAGTGCAAATGCTACGTTTAGCGAAGAAAGGCGCTACCTTTTTATTGAATAGTCCTTATGGGCTTGATGAAGTTTGGAACCACCTTCCGTTTCCAATACAAGGGATAATTATAGAAAAGAAACTTAAATTGTATATCATTGACGCTTCCGGTGTGGCTCAAGCTGCTGGTCTAGGGGAAAGAATCAACACCATTATGCAAACTTGTTTTTTTGCGCTTTCCGAAGTATTACCTAAGGATGAAGCTATCGATAGGATAAAAATGTCTATTGAAAAAAGTTATCTCAAAAAAGGGAAGGCAGTGGTAGAGATGAATTTCCGGGTAGTTGATGCCGCATTGAAGAATTTATTTAAAGTTAAGATTCCTTCAAAAGTAACAAGTAAAATCCCTCTTCCTCCTACCGTATCTATTGAAGCACCTGAATTTGTACAACAAGTTACGGCCATGATGATGCGTGGCGATGGGGATGAACTGCCGGTAAGCAAATTGCCTATTGACGGCACCTACCCGAGCGCAACTACCCGTTGGGAAAAACGCAATATATCAGACATGGTGGCGCAATGGGATAAAGATTTATGTATTCAATGCGGCAACTGTAGTTTTGTGTGCCCACATAGCGTTATACGATCTAAATTCTATAACGAGGCCTATCTGGAACCGGCTCCTGCGGAATTTCCTTCTGCACCTATCAACGCCCGCGGATTTCCTGAAACACGCTATACCTTACAAGTGTACTTGGAAGATTGTACCGGCTGCAACCTCTGTGTGGAAGTTTGTCCGGTTACCGACCCTGATGATGAAAACACCAAGGCCATTAACTTACGTCCAAGGGTGCCCCTTCTAGAGCGGGAAAAAGAGAATATACATTTCTTTGAAAGCCTTCCTATGAACGATCGTTCAAAAGTTGATTTTTCTTCAGTACGAGGCACACAATTTCTTGAACCATTATTCGAGTTTTCCAGTGCCTGCGCAGGCTGTGGCGAAACACCCTATATAAAAGTACTTACCCAGTTGTTTGGTGATCGACTGATAGTTGCCAATGCTACTGGCTGTTCTTCTATTTATGGAGGCAACCAACCCGCAACACCTTGGACCGTTAATGAAGAAGGTAGGGGTCCAGCCTGGTCAAATTCACTTTTTGAGGACAACGCAGAATTTGGATTGGGTATGCGCATAACTGCTGATAACCACCTGTTAATGGCTAGAAAGCTGGTGCATTATTCACGCCATGTAATTGGGGAGAAGTTGGCGAAAAAACTACTTAATACTGAACAACTATATGAATCTGAAATAAAGGAACAGCGAGAGGCAATATCAAAATTGAAGAAAAAATTAGCCCAAATTGATCAAAATGAAGCTGATAAACTACTGTCGGTGGCAGATCATCTGGTCAGAAGAAGTGTGTGGTTGGTTGGTGGCGATGGATGGGCCTACGACATAGGTTCCGGAGGTCTGGACCATGTGCTTTCCACTGGTAAAAATGTCAATGTGTTGGTATTGGACACCGAAGTGTATTCCAATACAGGCGGACAGATGTCCAAAGCCACCCCAACGGCGGCTACCGCAAAATTTGCTAGTGGTGGAAAAAAAGTGGGCAAAAAAGACCTTGCCCTGCAAGCCATTTCTTATGGCAATGTTTATGTGGCACAGGTGGCCATGGGTGCTAATCCGCAGCAAACACTTTTGGCAATGCGCGAAGCCGAAGCTTATCCCGGACCATCGATTATATTGGCTTATAGTCAATGTATAGCACATGGGATTGATATGCGGAAAGGGATGACCCAGCAAAATTTAGCTGTTCAGAGTGGGTACTGGCCATTATTACGGTACAACCCAACTTTAAGAAAAGCAGGCAAAAATCCTTTTGTGCTTGATTCGCCCAGACCTACTATAAAATTTGAGGACTATGCGTATAACGAACTAAGGTACACCATTTTGAAAAAAACCAACCCTGAAGAAGCAGAAAAGTTACTTAAAGTAGCACAGGAGCTCATAAACCTACGATGGAAAACCTACGAGGACATGTCGGGATGGGCTGCAAAAGAGTTTACCCCTGTGGTTTAATGAAGAAGAGTTAAGTACATGACAAAATTTTAAATAATAAGTTCAAATCATTAAAAATGAGTTCCTTAATGATTCCTCCCCTTTTTTAAGGGGTAGAGCCTGTACCGATTTTTCGATATGCCGATAGGCGGAGGGGTCAACGATAGAAACTATTTAAATATCAACGAACTGTTTTTGTCATGTACTAAAGAAAAAGAGATATTGTATAAAATGTTAAGTGAAAATTAAATAACTTCTTATGAATTCTAAAACCGTAAACATTATTGGTGCCGGACCGGCAAGTTTGGTAGCAGCAATACAGCTTGCCAAAAATAATTATGCTGTTACTGTCCATGAAATGAAAAATGATGTTGGCACACGCTTTAATGGCGACTTTCAAGGTATCGATAATTGGTCAACCTATGAAGATGCCCATGATTTTTTAAAATCCATTGATATTTCCATAAACTTTAAGTTTGTGCCGTATAGCAATGGTGATTATTTTGATCCTTTGGCAAAAAAATATAACATAAAAACGTCTCGCCCACTGTTTTATCTAGTAGAGCGCGGTACCAATGAAGAGTCTTTGGACCAAGGATTAAAAAGGCAAGCCCTAAAGGCCGGCGTAGAAATTAAATGGAACTCGCGTATATCAAAAACCCCGGAAGGCAAGGTAATTATTGGTACGGGTCCCAAAGCAGCCGATGCCATAGCTAAAGGCATTGTTTTTGAAACCACCCATAAAAACTATTATGCAGGTTTTTTAGACGATAATATTGCTCCTCAGGCTTATGCTTACCTTTTGGTTAATGAAGGCAAAGCCACATTTGCTACCTGTTTATTTAAGTCTTTTTCCAATGCCCAAGAATATTACGACCGTGCTTATAAACGACTTATTGAAACTGTGGATATTGATATAATAAACCCTTCATCTTTTGGCGGCTATGTGAATTTTTTCTTCAATAAAAATTTAACCAAAGACAACCGAATTTATTACGTAGGCGAAAATGCAGGATTCCAAGATGCGCTTTGGGGTTTTGGTATGCGCTACGCTATGCATTCTGGTTATTTGGCGGCTAGAAGTATTATAGAAAACAGCTTCTATCCTGACCTTTGTAAAATACATATTATCCCTAAAATGGAAGCTTCCCTAGTTAACCGATGGATGTTTTCTAAATTAGGAAACTTTGGTTATAAAGAAGTGCTAAAAAGAATTTCGAAAAAGAAAGATCTTGTATCAATTTTAACTAAAAAATATAATTCAAACGGACTTGGCAAACGATTACTATTCCCCATAGCAAAGCTCTGGTTTAGACCTAGGTTGAAAGATAAACAGTGCATGCATAAAAATTGTTCATGTTTGTGGTGCAAACACGGTAAGCATGACTTTCAAGATGTTAAAACAGATTGTTAAAAAATATTGAAAGAAGCGGCCCGATTATTAAAACAAAAAGTATCAATTCTATTTTTATACCTTACAAATAGAAAAAACCATCAAATTCTGAATTGACAAAAGAAAAATATTGGATTTTAAATCATTATTATAGATAATAAAAAATATGAATAGAATAAAATTTACAAAAATTAAACAAATATTTAAAGTTTTCAAGTATTTATTATTATTTGTTCCAGCAATTTTAATATCTCAAAACGAAATGCTCATAAGTCAATTATCAGAGAAACAAGTAACCAGGGAAAATTTTGACAAGGATGGAAGCTTACTCAATAAACAGACTTTTAAAATAGGCAAAATAAAAACAGTAAAAAAATATTATGAAATTGAAGTTGAAACAGAGCTGTTTGATAAAAGTGGTAAATCTACCGATAAATATACGACCTCCTACCGTTGTAGACCTGAAGAATCCAGCACCATAGTCATGGTATTTCCATTTTATAACCCAAAAAAAATGGCTACCGAAATAAGTGTCAACTCAAGAAACTTTAAAGAACTTTATGATTTAAATAATCTTGTGGATCTAGAATTGGAAATAAATTTCGATTCAGGATTGTTGAATTTTTTTGGATCAAAAAGTAAAATAAAAATCTATGATAGGAATTTGGTAACCAACAATTCCACAAAAACCATTCGCTCCAAACTTAACGCTAAGGCTTATGCACTTGGTATAAGAATCAAAGAATTTGAATATGACGTAATCGAAACACTTAATGATAAAAATTTGTTGACCTTTCAGAAATTTACCGAAGAAGATGGCAGTTATTTCACAATGACCTATAAATAAATAAAGAAAAATGAAAAATTACGACACCCTTTCCGAAGCCATAAACGATTTACAGGCAACCGAGTATCCTTATGACTTCAACTTAAAGCCCGAATGCCTGGAATGCCCTTCCCTGAAAATTGAGATCCGGCCAGAAGATTTCAAAATAGATAAAACCTATCGCTTTGAAGGCATGAGCAGTACCGATGACAATAGCATCCTCTATGCCATTTCTTCCAAAAATGGGATCAAAGGGCTTTTGGTGGATGCCTACGGCGTTTATGCCGAAAACATTTCAGAAGCAATGCGAAAAAAATTACGATAACATTTAAATTAGAACATTATGAAAATCAGATCATTTATCCCACTGGCTTTTATAGCCATTATTTCCCTGTTCCTGATAAGCGGCACGACCCCCGTTCAGGACAGTGCAAAAAGTATTATTGAAAAAGCCGACAACAAAAGGCTTGGCAAGACCAGTTCCGCCACAATGACCTTAAATATCATCCGGCCCAAATGGACCCGCGAAATCGATTTGAAATTATGGACAAAGGGAAAAGACCTTATGATGATCCTTATAACCGCTCCGGCAAGGGACCAGGGAACGGCCTTCCTGAAAAGGGGGGACGAGATCTACAACTGGGTGCCCCGTATAGAACGCAGTATAAAGCTCCCGCCATCCAGTATGCTGCAAAGTTGGATGGGCTCCGATTTCACCAATGACGATCTGGTAAAACAATCTTCCATGGTCAATGATTACGAGCATACACTCATTGGAAAGGAAGATATAAGCGGCAGGCAGGCCTACAAGGTCCTTTTAAAACCCAAAGAGGAAGCCTCCGTGGTCTGGGGAAAGGTGGAAGCCTGGGTAGATGTGGAAGAATCCCTTTTCCTGAAACTGGCCTATTATGACGAAGAAGGCAAGTTGGTAAACACCCTGTTGGGCAAGAACATTAAAACAATGGGGGGGCGCACCGTAACAAGCCTGCTGGAGATAACCCCGGCCAAGGATCCCGGCAATAAAACCACTTTGGAATATAAATCTATTGAATTTGACCAACCTATGGACGATAGCTTTTTCTCTTTAAGGAACCTAAAAAACCTTAAATAAAATGATCATTAAACTATCTTGGCGAAACTTGTGGAGAAGCCGGCGAAGAACGCTGATAACGGTAGCTTCCATTGTTTTTGCGATCGTATTTGCCATTTTTATGGACAGCCTGCTCCTGGGCCTGAACAAACAGATGGCGGACAGCCTGGTGGGCGTGTACAGCGGGCATTTTCAAATTCAGCAGGAAGGGTATTGGCAGGATAAATCGCTCCACAATTCCTTTGTGCCGAACGACAGCCTGGATATGGCCCTTGAAGGCATGCGAGGAATAAAAGGCTTTTCATACCGCCTGGAATCCGTTGCACTGGCAGCTACCACCGAAGGGACCAGGGGCACTTTGGTAATGGGCATAGATCCCGATAAGGAGAAAAATATAACGGGTTTTGATAAAAAGATCATCAAAGGAAACTATCTTGGTGAAACCAACAATCAGGCTTTGGTAGGTAAAGGGCTGGCCGAAAAAATGAATATTTCGGTCGGGGACAGCCTGGTGCTGGTGGGCGAAGGCTATCACGGTGCCAGTGCTGCCGATAAATATGAAGTTTCCGGCATTATAAGGCTGGGTTCCCCGGACCTGGACAACAACATCGTAATAATAAAACTCGAGGATGCCCAATTTTTATATGGCGCCTATGACAGGATTACCTCCATTCCGGTCTTTTTAAGGCCAAACCAATCCCAGGAAGAGGCCATAGCGGCATTGGAACCTAACCTGAAAACTGGTTTTATTGCCAAACCCTGGCAGGAAATGTTGCCAATGCTCACCCAGTCCATTGGACTTATAGACGCATTTCGTGTCATAATAATAGTGCTGCTCTACGTGCTTATAAGTTTCAGCATTCTTGGCACCATTATAATGATGACCCACGAAAGAATGAACGAATTGCGCATCGTATTGTCCATTGGCATGCGAAAAACGAAAATGCAGCTGATGATCGTGACCGAAACATTCTTTATGGCATTGCTTGGCGCCATCCTGGGTTTTTTGGCAAGCTACCCCCTTGTAAGCTATTTTAAGGCACGGCCCATTGAAATCAAGGGAAAGGCGGCTCTTGGTTGGGAATCGTTTGGGATAGACCCCATCTTGCCGACCCTTGTCGATTTTGGTATTTTCACGAAGCATACCTTGATCATACTTGTCATTTCGATCCTATTGTCCATTTATGCCATTCGTCAGATTTCAACTTTAAAGCCTGTGGCATCAAAAAAATAATATAAACATGAAAACACTTTTAAAATTAGCCTGGAGGAACATCTGGAGGAACAGGACCCGAAGCCTGGTCGTGGTCGTTTCGTTGGCAATCGGTATCTGGGCCACGGTTATTATCCTGGCACTTTCGGACACGCTGCACAGTGAATCCCTAAAAGATGCCATCGAATATAAATACGGGCATATACAAATCCAGAACCCCGATTTTGTAAAAAACGAAAAATTGGCCCTGACCATCCCCGACGGGGAAAGGATATTAGGGGAGATAAGTAGGGATAAGGAAGTAAAGGCCGCTACGGCCAGGACCGAAGCATACGGGATTATTGCCTCTGCCGGCTATTCTTCCAATATCATCCTTATAGGGGTACTGCCCGGGGCGGAAGAAAAAACCACCCTGTTAAAATCAAGGCTCACTTCAGGGGACTACCTTTCCCAGGAGGTAAGGAACCCGATCATCCTCGGGGAAAAGCTGGCCCAAAAACTCAATGTAAAAACGGGCAATAAAGTCGTGTTGGGCTTTGAAGGCAAAGGCGGGGAATTGATATCCTCAACGTTCAGGATCACGGGCCTGTACAAGGCCACCCAAACCAGGGATGAGGAAACGTTGGTCTATGCCGACCTTGCGGATGTTACCCGGTTGGCGGGCATTGAAGGGCAATACAACAAGATCGTCATTAAGCTCAACGACCTAGATCAATTAGTGCCGTACCTCGCTTCCCTAAAGGCACGGTTCGGCCAGCCCGATGTGCTGATACGGGATTGGCGCGAGGCCAATGCAGATCTGGAGCTGCTCAGTACCTGGATCGATCAAATGGATCTTATCGTCACCATTATTGTACTGATCGCCCTGGCCTTTGGAATATTAAATACCATGCTGATGTCTATATTGGAACGATATAAGGAGCTGGGGATACTTATGGCCATCGGAATGAACAAACTGCGTATATTCACGATGATCGTGGTGGAAACCATCTACCTTTCTATTTTGGGCGGTGCCGTGGGGATGCTTATCGGGTTTATTACCATTTCCATCCTCAATTACTCGGGCGTCAACTTAAGCTTGTTCTCCGATGCCCTATCCGGTTGGGGGTTCAGTAGTGATGTTGTTTATCCGATCCTAGAGCCCAAAGTGTATGTTATGATTACCGTCCTGGTCATCATTACCGCAATAGTAACCTCTATATATCCGGCCGTAAAAGCCTTAATGTTAAAACCTAACGAAGCTATTAGCAAACAAAATTAATACAAAAAGCCATGAATGTCATAGAAACAAAAGACGTAAGCAAAATATACAATCCGGATACCATTCCGGTAAATGCCCTAAATAAGGTAAACCTCGATATTGAAAAGGGGGAATTCACCGCCATTGTTGGGCCATCGGGTTCCGGCAAGACCACCTTGCTCAATGTTATCGGTGGTTTGGATGATGCCAGTAACGGTTCGGTAATGATCGACGGTAGCGACATCCTGAAATTATCCGGGGGCAAACTGATCGATTTCAGGCTCAGGCACATCGGCTTTGTCTTTCAGGCCTATAACCTGATACCGGTGCTTTCGGCCAAGGAGAATATCGAGTTTATAATGCTGCTGCAAAACTGGCCTACAAAGAAACGTGAGGACCGAACAAACGAAATGTTGGAAGCCGTTGGCCTAAAGGACAAATCGGGTTCAAAGCCATCCCAGCTTTCGGGCGGGCAGCAGCAAAGGGTCGCCGTGGCAAGGGCCCTGGCTTCCAAACCCCGGTTTGTACTGGCCGATGAACCCACGGCAAACCTGGATTCAAAATCGGCGGAAAACTTATTGGATATTATGCTGAAATTGAATTTGGAGGAACATATCACCTTTATTTTTTCGACCCACGACCCACGGGTGATAAAAAGGGCAAGGCGGGTGATAACGCTCGAAGACGGCAAAGTGGTGTCCGACATACAACAAAATACTGACAAGGCTTTAACAGGACAATGAAGGTTTACCTCTATACCCTATTATTGATAGTGTTGTACAACAGCAAGGCCATGGCGCAGGCCGAGGAAAAAAAATGGGAACTGAACGGTTATGTAAAAGGGCTCCAGGCCACTTCCTTTACCGATCTGGATTCCATAACCACCAACTCCCTGCTCCATAACCGGCTCAACTTTAGGTGGTACCCTTCCGATAATTGGAAAGTGGGCATTGAAGTAAGGAACAGGCTGTTTGTGGGCGACCAAATTACGGCCAATCCATTGTTGACCGGTATTGAGGACGATGGGATAATCGACCTCTCGGCCAATATTGTGGAAAAAAAAGATGCCCTCCTAAATACCACACTGGACCGTTTTTGGGTACAGTGGCAGGGCACCAGTTGGCAGGTAACCCTGGGGCGGCAAAGGGTGAATTGGGGCGTAGACAGGATATTCAACCCCAACGACATTTTTAATGCCTATTCATTTATTGATTTTGACTATGAGGAACGGCCGGGCAGCGATGCCCTGCGGATACAGTATTTTAAGGATACGGACTATACCTTGGATATGGCGGTAAAGATCACCGATGACCCGGACGAACTGATTGCCGCGGCACTGTACAAGTTCAACAAATGGAATTACGACATACAATTGCTCGGCGGGGTCTATAAACGCGATATTGTGGCCGGGGCCGGATGGGCGGGAAATATCAAGAACGCCGGGCTTAAGACGGAATTCTCTTATTTTAGGAACTACCAAAACTTTGCCGGGGACCCCGGAACGTTTATTTCTTCGGTCTCGGTGGACTATGCCCTTCCAAATTCGCTGTACCTGTATGGAGCGTATTTTTACAATTCAGCAGGGGCGAATCAAAATGCCATTGAAAATTTGGTTTCAATAAATCTGGATGTAAAAAACCTGTCCCCGTTTACGCACAACTTTTTTGCCCAGCTATCCTATGAATTCAGTGCCATAACAAACGTAGCTATGAACATTCTGTATTCCCCCGCCGATAATGCGGTTTTTATAAACCCGTCACTGAATATCATAATGGGCGAACAATTTGATTTGTCAATTATTTCACAGAGTTTATTTGGAAATACAGATAATTATGATTTATTGTTCAATACAATATATACCCGCTTGAAATGGAATTTTTGAAAGGAATTAAAGGCACCTGGAGCGTCCGGGAACTGAAAAGGCAGATTGCCAGTCTTTATTATGAACGCAGCGGCCTTTCGGCCAAGCCTGAAAAACTGGCGGAAATGGTGCATCAAAAAACAAAGCCCCAGGACCCACCGGATATTATCAAAAACATCTACGCCTTTGAGTTCCTGGATTGGAAGCTAAGGGATGTCATTCAGGAGTCAGATCTGGAAACGGGCCTTATTGAGTTATGGAGATTTATTGTTCCAATCAATTGTATTGAACAAAACTTAGGAGATTATTATAAAAAAGATTATTTTTAATGTTTAATTGTATTTATTATGAAAAAGATTATTTCGATAGTTATAGTTTTTATGGGGTCGTTCATTTTGCTTTATGCCGGGAATACAGTATCCGGGAAATTGCAGGAAAAGGACGTGAATGAAATTTCAGTGTCCCAACTTCATAAAATGATGAAAAAGAAAGATTTCACATTGGTGAATGTGCATATCCCGTATGCCGGGGAAATTCCTCAAACGGATTTGTTTATTCCGTATAACGAAATTAGCGGGCATCTGAATGAACTGCCTGCAAAAGATAAAAAAATTGTGTTGTACTGCCGCACCGTATGAGCGGGATTGCCGCAGAGGTGCTTGTGGATGCAGGATACTCCAACCTTTATAATTTGAAAGGCGGGATGAAAGCATGGGAAGCAGCGGGATACAAGTTAATTGATAAGCAATAGCCATTTTATGGACAAAAGCAATGTGTCTGATTGGAACATTTTTGCCACTCTCCGCGATTTGGGTAAAATCCTTTCGCTTGATGGATGTTTGGCAAACCGGTCCGGCGGTGGCTTATCTTACCATATCGGAAGACGGCACGGATAGCTTTAAGTTTTCCGAAAAGCTAGGATACGGGAGAAATACGAATCGTTTAATAAATTAATTAATAAGGAGACATTAACATGGAATGGATAGTAGAAAATTGGTTTTGGATATTACTGGGTTTAGCTTTTATTGCTATGCACTTATTTGGTCATGGTGGCCATGGAAGCCACAGTGGACATGGTGGACATGACAGTCATGGTGGACAGGAAGATAACAGGAATGAAAAAGAGCCGCAAAAACGTTCAGACGTTGGTTCGGGTCATCAGCATCATAACAGTTAACAATTAATAATAAATAAAGGAGATATATCATGTTAAAAATTAAAATTGTAACCTGGTCGTTGGGAACTTTTACAGCCGTGAGTTTTATCGTTTGTATTATCTATGGCCTCGTAACTCCGGATAGCCTTCACATGCACACATTCCTCGAAACTATGCTGCCGGCTTTCCAATGGCTGACCTGGTGGGGCTTCCTCCTGGGGCTGGCAGAAAGTTTCCTGTATGGTGTTTATGCAGGTTTGGTGTTTGTTCCCATCTATAATTTCTTTCATAAAAGATGGGATAAATAGGAACAATCAACTAAATGGATTAATTTTATGGAAAGAGGAATTGAACATTCAGGGGCATGGGCGATAGCACTGATTGTTATCGTTATCGCGTCTTGGTTGTTATACCGTTATCTAGCCCCCAAGACGTGGCGGGAGTGGGTCGGCGCAGGGCTAATCCAGGCGTTCATCATTGCATTGTATGCGGAGATGTACGGCTTCCCGCTTACAATTTACCTGCTTGTCCGGTTCTTTGGCCTGGACCGCGGTAATCTTGATGCAAACCTCTGGTCCACTTTGCTGGGCATTGGTGAAACCGGCATGATGATCTCGATGATCGCAGGTTATGTGCTCCTCTTTGTGGGCTTTGGGATTTTTCTTCAGGGTTGGCGCGAACTCTATCGTGCCCGTAAAGAAAACCGGCTCGCTACCGGAGGGTTATACGGCCTGGTTCGGCATCCTCAATATACTGGGCTGTTCATCGGGCTTTTCGGAGAAGGTATTGTGCACTGGCCCACATTATTTTCGGTAGGATTGTTTCCAATTATAGTAATAGCGTACACCCTGCTTGCCCGCAGGGAAGAAAAAAAGGTAATTGAACAATTTGGGGAGGAATATCTCGAATATAGGCGGCATGTGCCTATGTTCCTTCCAATGAAAGGAAAATGGAGGCAGTTTATCGGGAGTTCCAATGAATCTTCGGACAATACGCAATAGCCAGGTTTATTTGGCTATGGGTTCGTTAAGAAATAACCTATACATTTTGACTTGCTCTTTTGCGCATTAACGTCGTTAAAAAGCCTCGTTGTAGCTAAGGCTATAACTGTTTTTTTGCCTAGTTAATTCACAAAATAACGGTGCCTATTCTGTACACTTTATTTCTTAACAAACCCTATGTGTAATGCAACCTCAATACAAGGTGTTTAAGCGTCCGGGAGTTGAAAAGGCAGATCGCCAGCCTCTATTATGAACGCAGCGGCCTTTCGGCCAAGCCCGAAAAGCCGGCGGAAAGGGTGCATCAAAAAACAACTCGAAAATTATATCAATAATGAACTCAACAAGCTCCGATAAATTTGGAGGAATTTTTAAAAACACACAATAAAAAACCTATGAACCCTAAAAACCATAAAAAAGAGAAAACCCAAACCAGCAAGGACAATGTAGCATATAAAACAAGCACTGGCAAGAGCTCTCCGCTCGGTGCAACGGTGTATCCAAACGGGGTTAATTTTAGCGTTTTCTCAAAAAACAGTGAAAGGGTGGAACTGTGGTTTTTTCGGAACGCAGACGATACCACACCTTTTCAGGTAATCCCCCTGGATGCCGAAAAAAACAAATCCTTTTACTACTGGCACGTTTTTGTAAAGGATTTAAAACCCGATGTGCTTTACGGCTATAAGGTTTTTGGAGAATACGATCCTTCTAAAGGCAATCGTTTTGATGGCGAAAAATTGTTGCTTGACCCTTACGCCAGGGCGGTGGTAAAAGGGGAAAATTACAGCAGGGCAGCGGCGGTGAATCCAGGGGACAATGCCCCTTATGCCATGAAGGGCGTGGTGATCGATCCCTATACCTACGATTGGGAAGGGGACGAACCACTATATCATCCGTATGCCCAATCGATTGTATATGAGCTGCACGTGAAAGGATTTACCAAACATCCCAACTCTGGTATTGAAGAAGACATGAGGGGCACCTATACCGGCCTGATCGAAAAGATCCCTTATTTGAAAGACCTGGGGATCACTGCCGTTGAACTGATGCCGGTATTTCAGTTTGATGAGACAGATGCGCCCTCTCCCCAGCTGCAAAATTATTGGGGCTACAGTCCGCTGGCCTTTTTTGCCCCACACGGCAGTTATTGTTACTGTGATGAACCACAAGTGAATGCAGATGAATTCAGGGATATGGTCAAAGCATTCCATAAAGCGGGTATCGAGGTTATACTGGATGTGGTGTTCAACCATACCGGCGAAGGAAATCAGACAGGCCCTGTCATTTCATTCAAGGGGCTCGAAAATTCGTTCTACTATATCCTTGCGGACAACCCGGAATATTTCGCTGATTTCAGCGGATGTGGGAACACCCTCAACACCAACCTATACATTGTTAGGAGATTGATCATAGATGCCTTGAAACGTTGGGTGACCGAGATGCACGTGGACGGTTTCCGTTTTGACCTGGCCTCTGTCATGTCGCGTGACGAACATGGAAACCCTATGGATAACCCACCCATTCTTTGGGAAATAGAATCCCATCCGGTCTTGTCAAGGACCAAAATCATTGCAGAGGCCTGGGACACTGGGGGCTTGTACCAAGTAGGATCGTTCATTGGCAACAAATGGGCGGAATGGAACGGAAAATACCGGGATGATACCCGGAGGTTCTTGCGGGGCGACAACGGGATGGTGCACGCTTTTGCCGCCAGCATTGCAGGCAGCCTGGAACTGTACAATAAACCTTTCAGGGACCCCAACCGCAGCATCAATTTTATTACCTGCCATGATGGGTTTACCCTCAATGACCTGGTTTCTTATAATACAAAGCACAACCAGGCCAATGGGGAGGGGAACCGGGATGGGTCCGACGAAAACCATAGCAGCAATTATGGCGTAGAGGGGGCCACCGATGATCTGGGGATAGAAACAATCAGGCTCCGGCAAATCAAGAACTTTTTTGTCGTCCTACTGCTTTCACAAGGTACTCCCATGATTTCTATGGGCGATGAGGTTAGACGAACACAGTCGGGAAACAACAATGCCTATTGCCAGGACAATGAAATAAGCTGGTTTGACTGGGACAAGGTCCATGAGAACCCCCAGTTGCTGGAATTTGTAAAACACCTCGTTCGGTTCCGTAAGGACCATCCCATTTTTCAATTGGAAAAATATTGGGCCATTCCCGATCCGGGGGAACCAAATATACTTTGGCATGGCACCAAACTGAACCAACCAGACTGGGGTTACTACTCCCACAGCATTGCTTACACCCTGCAGGACAAAGAAAGTGATTGTTTGTTTCACTTTATGATAAATGCCTATTGGGAACCTTTGCCATTTGAATTACCGGAAAACCGGGCGGGAAAAAATTGGTACCGTATTGTGGATACCCACTTATCACATCCCGATGATTTCAAAAGAAATGAATTACCTTTGGAACATGCAGGTTTCTATGAACTTAAGCCACGGTCCATTGTGGTACTGAAAGAAGGGGATGCAAGCAGTAAGGCCTAAAAAGTATCTAGCAAAGATTATTAAGTACATAACAAAAATTAATTTTGAGAAATAAACTACTCGCAATTTTCAGGATAACAAAGACCTCACAGGTTTTCAAAACCTGTGAGGTCTACGTAACGAAAAAGCCGTAATATGCTATATGTCTGTATTTTATAGTTCTATTTTAAATTTTTGTTATGTACTAAACAAAGATTATTAAAAAAATATTGAATAGATACTATAATTTTAACTAACCCATTAAAAATGATAGATTTAAATAAAATTTCGACCAAACCGCCCTCGAACACTTCAAAAAGCGAGACCAAAAAGAGCCTGGTCCAGTTCCGCAGTGAACTTTTTGAACTTCAAAATAGGTTTTATTCGGATGGAAGGTTTGGTTTACTTATCATTCTACAAAGCATGGACATATCCAATAAAGATTATACTACAAAACAAATATTTAGTAGCGCGAAGCTAAAAGTTGGAAAATTAAAACCATTTAAAAACCCAACGGAAGACGAATTAAAAAATTTCTTGAAACCAACTATCCTCGAGGCAGAGCCATAGAGGTATTTCGCCCGTTTCATTTTGACCTTGGGGTCAAAAGCCGAAATTTTATATTTTGCCCCACCCGGAATTGCGGAAAGGCAATTCCGACCTCCCCAAAGGAGAGGTAAATTCGGAAACCCCGAGGTAGAACCGTCGGGGAATTATTTAGATTAAGTCATGATTTTTATGTAAAAGACACCCTTATATCTTTCCAAAAGATATATTTTAGATATTTAATCGTTCTTATTATGAAGTTGCCCCTAATTAAAAATAAAAAAGATGAAAAAACCGAAAACAATATTGCTCTTAATTATAACTGTATTAAATACGGCAACTTTATTTGCCCAAAATGTGAGTATTGGTATTGATGCAAATAATGTGTATCAAACTATGGATGGTTTTGGAACTTCTTTAAGGGTATTTAACGATCCTCATATAATAGGAGGAACAACCTCTGCACCCATTACAGCAGGGTTAACAATTTCCACCGCAGAGGAAGATGGTATTTTAAATCTACTCTACAATGATTTGGGTTTAACACGGGTAAGACCTGCTACCGGCGAAGATGGGGCAATTGAAGACCCCAATGATAATAATGATCCAAATATTACAGACCCCAGCCAATTCGATTTTGGATGGAAAAAGATGGATGCCCATATAGATTATGTTTCCAGGGTTATTCCAAGAGGTGTGACTACTTTTTTCCCTTCTACCATAAAAATTGAGAGTTGGATGACTGTTGCAAATCCAGAAGAATATGCAGAATGGGCTTTTATGATAATTAAAAGATGGAAAGACCAAGGATATGAATTGTCCTATTATTCTATTATTAATGAACCTGGATATACCCGAGGTGGCATTTGGCCGGGGACCTACATAAGGGATTGCATAAAACTTTTAGGGCCAAAACTTGATGCTGCAGGAATTAACACAAAAATGGTGATACCAGACGACCTCAATGCAGATGAGGCTTTCACAAGGTCGCAAATTATATTGGACGATAGTGTGGCACGTTCCTATGTGGGCGCACTTGCCTATCATTTATATGGCGGTAGCAATGCCAATAAAACGGCTATGATGCAACTTGGACAGCAATACAACATCCCTATTTGGATGACGGAGTACTCTCGACCGGATGCCTTTGCATGGGGCAACCAAATACATGATGTGATTGCCAATTACGGGGTTTCCGCAGTGGACCATATGTGGGGCTTTTTTGGTCAACAAGAAACCAATGGCACCCAATTGATCCGTTTGAATTTTACCGGCACCAACTATACTGGCTACACCATAAACAAACAATATTATGTAACTGGGCAATATTCAAAATTTGTGAAACCCGGGGCACGACGTATAGAAAGTATTTCCTCTAATAATGATGTTCGCGTTACAGCATTTAGAGATGGCGTAAACGTTTCAATAGTCGTACTTAATAATCACGGCAATTCCCAAACGGTGGATTTTTCACTTAATGGACTAAACAATATTACGACTCTGAAAGCTGTGCGTACAAGTCTTACTGAAAATCTAAATAGTTTAGGCGATATAACGGTTTTAAACGATAGTTTTTCAACCATATTACCAGCAAATAGCATAACAACATTTTACAACGACCAATTACTGAGTGTTGTAGAAAATCCTACAAGTAATCCAGGTTTTACAATCATTTACCCAAATCCTGCTTCTGAGATCGTTACAGTAAAACTTACGTCAGTTTTTAATGGTGAAACAAAAATACAGATAACAGATATAAACGGAAAGTTGGTTTTGGCAAAAACAGTTCGTTTAAACAATCAAATTTCAGAAATACCAATTCGTGTCAATAATCTTAGCAACGGAATATATCTAATCAATATTCAAGCTGAAGGAAAACAGTATTCTAAAAAGCTACTAATACACCATTGATTTGATGCTGAAAACAATAAAATAACGAGCGTAACAATGTATAAATGCCATAGTGCCTACATTGCCCGAACAAAAGTGATTTTCAGCATAAACCGAAAATTTAATAAATGAAAACCGCTACTTTATTTATATTTGATGAAAACATAATTTTAAATAGAATAATAGCGCATTGTCATAAAATTATAAATACCTTGAAGAACATTTAAAAAAATAATCTAAGTACATGACAAAAATTGAAACACACATTTTAAGTTGTTAGTTATCAATAGTTTTTATGATTTTGAATGTTTCATTAACATTACTATCATTTAATGAAGGCTAAACTAATTTTTGTCATGAACTGAAAAAAAACAACCTAAAATATCCTAACAATTAAAAATAGAATACAATGGACAACCACAAAGATCACAAAAATAACAAGGACAAAAAAATGGACCATTCTAAAATGGACCACGACAAAGAGGACCATTCAAAGATGGGTCACAA
Organism: Mariniflexile sp.; assembly: GCF_052728615.1. Taxonomy (NCBI): domain Bacteria; kingdom Pseudomonadati; phylum Bacteroidota; class Flavobacteriia; order Flavobacteriales; family Flavobacteriaceae; genus Mariniflexile; species Mariniflexile sp. The sequence goes on from NZ_JBFVFE010000006.1 coordinate 48,261, forward strand.
AAAAGACGATCATTCAAAAATGGACCACTCAGAGATGGACCATTCTAAAATGAACCACGACAAAGAAGACCACTCAAAAATGGACCATTCCAAAATGAACCACGGAAGCGGAGACCATTCCGGTCATGACGGCAATGCGCCAATGGGAATGGCGGGGCACGATCACCATAAAATGATGGTGAAGGATTTTAGAAAACGGTTTTGGGTATCGTTGATAATTACCATCCCGATCCTGTTCTTCTCACCAATGATACAGGAATTTTTTGGGTATGACTTTTTACTTCCCGGCAATCCTTATTTCTTGTTTGCACTCTCTTCATTTGTCTATTTTTGGGGTGCATGGCCATTTTTAAAAGGTTTTTATGGCGAAATGAAAACAAAAGGCGCTGGTATGATGACGCTCATATCCATGGCCATTAGTGTCGCTTATTTTTACAGCACCGCAACCGTTTTTGGACTCAAGGGAGAAGATTTCTTTTGGGAATTAAGTACCCTTATCGTTATTATGCTCTTGGGGCATTGGCTGGAAATGAAATCGGTTTTAGGTGCCTCAAAAGCCTTACAGTTGTTGGTAAGCATGCTACCTTCCGAAGCACATAAAGTAGTTGGGGATACCATTCAAGATGTGAAGTTGGACGATCTTATGAAAGATGATATCATCCTGATCAAACCAGGCGAAAAAATTCCGGCAGATGGTGTGATAACCGAAGGTTCCAGTTACCTTAATGAATCCATGCTTACCGGAGAATCCAAACCTGTTAAAAAGGAACTGGACGATAAGGTTATTGGTGGCTCGTTAAACGGCAACAGTACCTTAAGAGTCAAGGTAGTGCATACCGGAAAAGACAGCTATCTCAACAAGGTCATCAAGATGGTTGACGAAGCACAACGCACTAAGTCCAAGATGCAAAACCTATCCGATAGAGCTGCGAAATGGTTGACTTATATTGCTTTGGCAATCGGTTTTGGTACTTTGGCAGTCTGGTTGATTTTAGGCTTTCCATTTGTCTTTGCATTGGAACGTATGGTAACCGTTATGGTTATTGCCTGTCCGCACGCATTGGGTCTTGCCATTCCTTTGGTAGTGGCCATTTCTACCGCAGTATCGGCACAAAATGGATTGTTGATCCGTAATAGAACCGCCTTTGAAGAATCACGTAAAATATCGGCCTTATTATTCGATAAAACAGGTACCTTGACCAAAGGGGATTTTGGGGTTACCCGTATTGAATCAGTGGATGAAAAGTACTCCACCGACGAAGTCTTAAGGCTTGCGAGTGCCTTGGAACAAAGCTCCGAACACCCTATTGCAGTGGGTATTATTAAAAAAGTAAAAGCAGATAAGGTGACTATTCCAAAACCCGAAAAATTCAATGCCATTACCGGAAAAGGGGTCGAGGCGAATGTAGAAGGCAAGGAGATAAAAGTAGTAAGCCCGGGCTATCTGCGCGACGAAAAGATCAGCATTCCCGATGATGCCTATAGCGATGCCGCCGAAACCGTCGTATTTGTGTTGATAGAAGGCAGATTAGCAGGTTATATTGCACTTTCTGATGAGATCAGACCAGAATCGGCCGATGCTATAAAAACCTTTAAAAAGAACCATATCAAAGTATATATGGCAACAGGCGACAATGAAAAAACCGCCAAAGCTGTTAGCGATAAATTAGGTTTAGATGGTTATTTTGCAGAAGTTCTACCGCATCAAAAAGTAGAAATTGTAAAAGATTTACAGAATAAAGGAGAATTTGTTGCCATGACAGGCGATGGGGTAAATGATGCCCCTGCATTGGCACAGGCCAATGTTGGTATTGCCGTAGGTTCTGGTTCGGATATTGCGGCTGAAACAGCCGATATTATTTTGGTAAATAGCAACCCAAAGGATATTGCCAATTTAATTTTATTTGGCAAAGCAACTTATAGTAAGATGATACAGAATTTAATTTGGGCAACGGGGTATAACGTGGTTGCCATTCCTTTGGCAGCAGGTGTTTTCTATGCTTCAGGTTTTGTATTGGGACCTGCGATAGCAGCCGTATTCATGAGTTTGAGTACGATTATTGTAGCCATTAATGCACAATTTTTAAAGCGTAAACTCGGAAAAAAATAATGAACAGAAATGAAAAACTTAACAGGATATTTTTGATCTTGTTGAGTTTATTTGTAGTGATGTTGGGCTATGGAATCTTACTTCCTGTCTTACCTTATTATACTGAAAGACTTGTACTCAAAGACAATTTTGATACTGATACAATCAATTTCCATATTGGCCTATTGACCAGTGTTTATCCGTTTTTCCAATTGCTTTTTGTTGTGGTCTGGGGGAAACTTTCAGATAAGTATGGCAGAAAACCCATTATCATTGTTGGGCTCATTGGATTCGTTATTATGCAGTTGTTTACGGGGCTTGCCACATCATTGACCATGCTGTATGCGGCACGGATTTTTGGAGGTATATTTTCATCTTCCGTAATTCCTGTAAGCAATGCTTATTTAAGCGACATGACTTCCCAAAAACAAAGAACAAAAATAATGGCTTGGTCGGGAATGGCTGTTAGCGCCGGGGTCATTTTTGGCCCTGTAATTGGCGGTTTTTTATCACAGTCAGATTTGCACTTTGCATATTCCTTTGGGCAATTACATTTTAATCGTTTTTCTGTACCTTTTTTCGCCGTGGCCCTTTTTGGCCTACTTGTATTGTTTTTGGTCCTAAAATGGCTGAAGCCATCAAAACGGACAAACACGGTCATTTTTAAGTTACCAAAACTAAAAATATCATTTTCTGCCCAATTTGTTGCACTGTTGCTACTTTCGTTTGTATTGCAGTTTTCGATAACTTTGTTCGAAACCGTTTTTTCAATTTTTGGGAAGGAGGAATTGCGATTTACCGTTAATCAAATAGCTATTGGTTTTATGCTATGTGGGTCGGTTATGGCAGTGCTGCAGCCTGTTTTTGCCAGTTATGGAGAAAAGGTTCTGTCCACCAACCAACAAATCGCTATCGGTTTATTGGTTTCTGGTATTTCATTGATTGCATTGCCTTTTTTAAAAGGCGAATTTACCGTGTACGGGCTGATCGTTGTTTATGCAATTGGAGGTGCCATGGTTACACCGAATCTGCTTTCGGGGGTCTCATTGATTTCTAAAGAAGATACGGGCAGGAATCTATCCCTACAAAGTTCCATGAACAGTATGGGCCAAATTTTAGGTCCGGTCATTGGAACTTGGCTGATTGCCGGAGGATTTTATTACCCTTTTATTACTGCGGGAACAACCGCTTTGGCCGCTATAGGGTTGGTTTATTTTTTGAAGCAACAATATAAAGAGGCTGATCGGGTTCTATTGGCCGACCAACATATAAATAAGTAGCGATGGGGCATAAACACACAAATAAAAAATATAGTGCAGCGACATTTCAGAATGTTGCGGACAATTCAAAATATATTGATTTGGTGCATTCGGGGGAAGACTATTTTGTGCGGTTAAAAGAAATAATTGATAAGGCGGAAAAGGAAATCCATTTACAGACCTATATATTTGAAAACGATGAAACGGGAAACCTTATAGCCAAATGTTTAAAAGAAGCCGCGCAACGAAAAGTAAAAGTATATGTTTTATTGGATGCCTATGGCAGTGCGGCACTTCCCGATAGTTTTGTAGAGGATATGGTACAGCATGGAATCCTGCTCCGGTTTTTTTCTCCTTTGTTTTCACTGAACAATTTCTATATCGGCAGACGTATGCACCATAAAGTTGTTGTGGTCGATGGAAGCATCGCATTGATTGGGGGAATCAATATCGCAGATAAATATCATGGAACTGCAACATCGGAGCCCTGGCTTGACTACGCAGTACAATTGGATTGTCCCGCTGCAGAAAATCTGCAGAAACTATGTAACGATTATTATTTCAAAAAGGGAAGTTCCAGAAAAATACTGCCTGTTTTACATTCTGCAGGTAACGCACTTGTGGGAATTTTACAAAACGACTGGCTACGGCAAAAAACAGAAGTATGTGATGCCTATACGAACGCCATCCTCCACGCCGAAAAGGAAATAGTTATCGTAGGCTCGTATTTTTTGCCCGGAAGCAGATTGGCAAAAGCATTGAAAAAGGCCTGTAAAAAAGGAATAAAAATAAAAGTTATCTTGGCAGGGATTAGCGATGTGCCTTTGGTGCGAAGGGCAACCGAACATTTGTACGCCTCCTTTTTAAAACATCATATAAAAATTTATGAGTGGAACAGATCCGTAGTGCATGGTAAAGCCGCGGTGGTTGATAACAAATGGGCTACCGTAGGCTCATTTAACCTGAACAGCCTTAGCTGTTATGGAAGCATTGAGATGAACGTAGAAATCCAATCAGTCGAATTTGCCAAAAAACTTCAAGCTGACTTTGAAAAGGTGATAGGTGAGTGTAGCGAAATTACCTTGGAGACCCTCAAACAAAGAGCAGGTATGCTCAACCGGTTGGCCGATTGGGTTTCCTATCAAATGGTACGCATCTCTATGCTCTTTATTACCTTTCTGCCACATTTAAGGTTTTTGAAAAACTATAGGATATAAGATACTGGACACCAAGGCGTTCACTTTTAAAAATTTTGAAATACCGCTTTAAAGACTTATTCTTGAAAAGTAAACGGTAGGCGGTCTGCCATTAAAAAAAAATACCCACAAGTGGTCCAGAACCAGAAAATTTACTTCTCAAAGATTGCTTCACGACCCTGAACGATTCCAAAAGAATCTCAAAAGAATCTCAAAAGAATCTCAAAAGACACATAAAATACCGCTTGGAAGAGTTGATTTTCCTAACTTTATCAGCGGTTGTCAGCGGTTTCCACTCTACAATCTATCTTATTACGTCATCCTGGTATTCCAATGCCTAGATAAACAGCTTTTCCTCTAACAGGAAAGTCTTATATCAGGGCGCGTTCATAAAATCCTTTGAGGTCAAATCCCAGTGGATATGTAAGAATCAGTCAATACTTAAAAATGCAAACTTGCCTTGCACCTTATTGAAAAATTCATCCTTAAGTCTTCTATATTTATCCAAATGGTACAGATAACTTCTTCGGTAGCTTTCATGTTCCTTAATAAAAACCATATCACATTCGGTGTCTTCACACTCCATTATATTGGATCTGGAATTTGAATACTTATGAAGTGCGTTTAACAAAGTCTCGTTTTCAACTTCCTTTTTATGAAAACGTTCAACGACACTATCGTCGCCCAATTTATATTTTAGGTCTTTACTACATATACTTATTAGATTGACCAATTCCTTCTTTATGTATTTTAAATGATTGATCCAATTATCCAACTCCATGGTGTTGATTTTGTGCGCAACATCAACATCTGTATCGTGATCGAATATTTCGGTATTTAAATTTGTCATAGCTTCTTATTTTATATTACCGTATCCATACCACTAAAAGTTTCCTCTTGGGTAACTTCTACAATTTTAATGTGCTGTTTACCTTTGGGAAATTCCCATTCTATGGTATCGTCTTTTGAATAGCCTATGAGTGCAGACCCCATGGGTGTGAGAATGGAAATTTTATTCTTGTTCATATCCTTATCCATCGGAATGACTACCTGCACCGTTTTTTCTAAATGGTTATCAAAAACCACAGTAACCTTGCTGTTAAATCTTATAATATCTTGCGGCATTTCTTTGGCATCCACTATAATTGCCGTTTTTAACTCTTCGGACAATTTCATCAAAGACTTTTGGGTTTCGTGGTCTCCGGCATAGCCAGATATATTGAGTATGCGTTTGAGATATACATACTCCTTTTTTTCTAATATTAAACTCCCGTATTTCATCTTACATGTTTTAAATTATTTTTAAGGAAATATTCCTCTTTGAACATAGGCTTTTTCTATGCGTTCAATGGCAATGCAATAGGCAGCAGTACGCAAATCAAGAGCTTCTTCCCTTGAATAATCATATACTTTATCAAAAGATTCTTTTAATTTTTTATGAAGCTTCGCCATAACTTCATCTAATTGCCAAATCTCTCCATTGCGGTTTTGCAGCCATTCAAAATAACTCCCGATAACCCCACCAGAATTGCATAAAATATCGGGTATAATGGTGATGCCTCTTTCCAGCAGCACCTTCTCTCCTTCAACATTTGTAGGTCCATTGGCACCTTCAGCAATGAGACTTGCCTTTATTTCTAGGGCATTTTGTTTGGTAATTTGATTGCCCAATGCAGCAGGAATACAGATATCACAATCTAAAGCGAAGAATGTATTCCCATCCACAAACTTTGCATTTGGAAAATCCGCGATACTGCCATCGTTAATCTGACTATATTTGAACAAATCGTCCACTTTTATTCCCTTTTGATTTTGAATACTGCCGTAAGCATCTTGTACGGCAACTAATATGGCGCCATCTTTTTCTAAAAAATGGGCAGCCCAATAGCCCACATTCCCAAAACCTTGAACGATGAATCTCTTTCCTTCTAAATTTTTATTGTTCTTTTCCGACCAAAATTTGATCGATAAATAAACCCCGTATCCTGTGGCTCTATCACGCCCTTCTAGCCCACCGCTACCCGCAGGCTTTCCGGTAACCACATGTTGGTTTGCTGTTCGTTCTGCTGGTGGGCGCGTACTCATATAGGTATCTGCCATCCACGCCATGGTTTGGCTATTGGTGTTGACATCTGGCGCCGGAATATCGTGTTCTGGTCCAATATTATCTGCTAAAGCGAAGGTAAAACGTCTTGTTATGCGCTCTAACTCCCCTTGTGAATATTTTGAAGGGTCTAATTTAATGCCTCCCTTTCCACCGCCATAGGGCAGTCCTGCCAATGATGTTTTCCAGGTCATCCACATCGCCAAAGCTCTTGCTGCATCAATATCAACTGTTGTATGGTAGCGCAAACCACCTTTATATGGGCCTAAGGCGTTGTTATGCTGTACCCTGTATCCCGTAAATATTTCAACGGCGCCATTATCCATTTTTACTGGAAAATTTACAATTATTTCATTGTTTGTAATGCTTAATATTTTTCTAATGTTTGGATGCAAACCAATCTGATCTGCGGCACTGTTAAACTGCTCCATCACATTATCCATCATACCTTTTAAGGGCTGTTTTTGGATGTTGTTATTTACTTTTTCTGTTTTAATCATTACTTTTAATTTTTAGTGGTATTATAACCCCAATCATATTTTATAAATGATTTTTATGATTGGGGTTTAATATTTGTTATAACCTAATTTCGTTAGTTGCCAAAGCATCTTCAAAATTGATGGTCACCGTGCTTACCGTGTTAAAAAACCTTTTGCCGTCCTTGTGCTTTACATCAACTTTTGTAATCCCGTTTTTGGTGGTTTTTACATCGGTTACAATGACTTCATCGCCCTGAACAGATTTATAATTGGCTATGCCCCCTCTTTTGATTATAAAATTTGCCCGTGGGAACTTAATGTGCTTATATGTACTGGTTGAAGGATGTCCAATTTCTATAACATCTCCTTTTTGTACGGTCATTGATCTGTTTATTGATTCTTGGGCATTCATGCTTAAAATCCCTATGGCCATAAAGCCAGCTAATACATACTTTTTCATAATTAATTGTTGTTAAGATTAAACCAGTTCTTAAACGAAAAAATCAGCTTTCGTTTTCTTTTTTGAAATCCGTTACTATGGGTATCAAACATAATCTATTTTTAAATTGTTATACCAATCGTTTATGATATCTGCCATTGTTTGAAAATTTGTAAGGACTTGTCCTAATGGTTTCAAATATTAATTTGCCATCGCTTATCCTTCTAGTTGTGAATGTGCTTGAAAGTGTTTTAAAATTCATAATGTTCTTTTTTATTTTATAATTATACCAGTGCTGCAAGAGACTGGTTTCTTTAAATCTGTTGTTTTGTTATTTGTGTGCGTATTTAAGGCTGCTATCTAAAATACCGGTTGACAATAGATCTTTCGTGATATTTCTCAATCATGTATTTATGTCTGGCTGTTCTGTCCTTAAGCTTTTTGCCTATGGAATGTCGAGCCATTATTGCCACTATCAGTGCATTAAAAATCATGATCTTTGGTATTAAATAATTAAAATAATCTCAGTGTCCTTTTTCGCTGTGTTCTAGTTATTGCACTGTCTCTAAATTGTATTTGCTTGTGATTTCTTCGTCAAACTCGCTACAAGACCAAACTTTATCTTTTTGTGTTGTCAATACACATGTGTTGCGATGCATACAACCCGGACAGATATTAAAGTGATTCATAGTAAAAACTTATTAATGTTATACACATACCAAAAAGCAATCCCTATGCCAGAAGGATTTAAAAATTGCCCATAAAACCAGCAAACCCTTATAAACAAAGGGTTTGCGGTAGCGTATAATTAATGTTTTTTTTAAACGGACTGGTACAAAATTTCCCTGTTGGGTAAAGATGTATCAGTTAAAAATGTTTAATCCAAAAGTTTTTGCCGAATGGTTTTTCGGTCTATTTGAAGAATTTCTGCTGCTTTTGTTTTATTGTTTCCTGTGGCTCGCAATACTTTTCCAATGTATTGTTTTTCCATAACCTTTAGTGGCACCAATGCTTCCGAAGAAAAGTTTAACGTATGTTTTAAATGCCCAGGCAAATGGGCAACATCTATAATCTTGTCGCACATAATAACGGCACGTTGAATGCTATTTTCCAGTTCCCTGATGTTTCCCGGCCAATCGTACCGCTCTAGAACAGCCAACGCTTCCGGTGTAATCGTTACAAAACGATCTTTGTACTCAACGCCATATTTAAAAAGGAATTTATCAACCAATAATTGAATATCATCCCTTCGTTCCCGCAAGGGCGCAATTTCAATTTCAACTACAGTCAATCGGTAAAACAAATCTTCCCTAAAGCTATGTTTTTTAATCATGTCGTGCAAATCACTGTTGGTAGCAGCTATAATACGTACATCAATCTTTTCAGCTTTATTTGAACCGACCTTAACCACTTCTTTTTCTTGAAGCACCCGCAACAACCGCGATTGAACCGCAAGTGAGGCATTACCTATTTCATCCAAAAAAATAGTGCCTCCATTCGCAGCCTGGAAAAAACCTTCCCTATTGGTTTCGGCACCGGTAAAAGCACCTTTTAAATACCCGAACAACTCTGCCTCTAGAAGATTTTCTGGGATGCCTCCACAATTAACCGCAATAAATGGCGCTCTTGAAAACTTACCTTGATAATGTATGGCACGAGCCACCAACTCTTTACCCGTGCCACTTTCTCCTTTAATAAAAATGGTGGCTTTATTATCCTTTACACGCTCGATAATTTGAATGATATCGTTAATTTTTTCAGACTTCCCAATGATTTCGCCATAGGCCTTATTTTTTTCTACAGAAGAATTTTTGGATTTAGTTATAGTTTCTTCGGAAGCAACCAAAGACTTTTCCAATGCAGATTTCAGCTCATCCTTTGTAAAGGGCTTGGTCAAATAATCGACCACGCCGGATTTAATAGCCGCTAAAGAACCTTGAACGGACGGATAGCCCGTTACCACCAACTTGGGCATTTTTGGGTAATGTTCGGACACGAATTTTATGAGCTCGAAACCGTCAACTTCCGGCATTTTTAAATCAGTAATCAATAAATCCATCCGTGTATCCCGTAGGATTGTAACGGCTTCCTTTACTGAAATCGCTTTAAAAACATGATAGCTCCATGATTGCAAATGGCGCTGCAAAAGCTCGAGGATATTGACATCATCATCAACAATAAGTATATTTTCTTTTCGTAACTGCATGGCTATTATTAATCTTTTGGAAGTGTTATGGTAAATATAGCACCTTTTTCCAAGTTATTTTCTGCTGTAATGGTGCCTTTGTGCGATGCGACGATGCCATGAACAACGCTTAAGCCCAAACCCGAACCATCTCCTGTTGGCTTTGTGGTGAAAAACGGCTGAAACACTTTCTCTAAATCATCTTTAGCAAATCCTTTTCCTTCATCAGAAATTTTAAGGACGATGTTCTTTTCCGTTTGGTAGGCTTCAATAATGACCAATCCTTCTTTTGGCGAGAAATAGATGGCATTCATCAACAAATTAAAAATAATCTGGGTCAATTGGATGGGGTCCGCCCGTAACCACAATTCTTTTTCTTCAATCAATACCAAATGTTTAATATGTTCTTTTCTAAACGTGGCATCCAGTAATTTTAAAGCATTTTTTATATGTGGAACAATATTGATGGATTTTTTTTCCTGTGGCATTTCACAGGCAAAAAACATCAATTTTTTAACCACTTCCCTAGAAAAAATAGCATTTTCAATGATTTTATCTAAATCTGGGGTCGCTTTCCCATTTAATTTTAAATCACATTTAAGCAATTCGGCAAAGCCCAAAATATTTGCTAAAGGGGTATTGAGCTCGTGGGCAATGCCTGCTGTTATTTCACCTAAAATACCCAAACGGTCTGCATGCTCCATTTGTCTTTTTAAAGAGGCCTCGCTTTCCTGTATCTCTATACGCTCTAATAAACTCCCTACCTTTAAGGCTACATTATCCAGCAGCAGTTGTTCCTCTTTTAAAAAATTGATCTGTTTAGAATCGGCACCGCTCAATCCTGCAATCAATTCGCCTTTGGTTTTATTGAAAATCTTAATATCGGATTTAATTTCCAATGCGTTACCAATTTGACTGTCAGTAGAGATGGAAATGGTATCCATTATGAAAGATATATAGGTGCTTTCGGGATATTGGAACGCTTTTTTCAAACTAACAACCACTGCTTTTAGCATATCTTCAATCAAATCCACATTGGCATTGCCAATAATGGATGACACCTCATAAAGACAGGTTAGCTCTTTGATGCGTTCTTTTAGTGCTGCTTCGGTACTATTCATTTTTTGACTTCTTTACCCTATAAAAAATAATAAATTGAAACAACACCCCTACCAGAATCAAAAATCCAATTTCTAACTGAGAGATGAGTTTATTATTGTTAAGTGATTTTTGAGCGATATCGGTCATTTGTTTACTTTCTGAGACCTGTATCAATTCTAAATTATTTAAATCGGTTCGCAAAGATTCAAGATAGTTAATAACCTCTTTATTTGCTGAAGTTTGCTCTTTGATTTTAAGTTTTTTAAAATTTTCCTTTAAACTTTCAAACACCTTCGATTCCTTTAGGGTGAGCTTAGTTGTACTGAACACGTCCATAAGCGTTTGAAATTCCTTATTCATTGCATTACGGCCATTGGTTGAATTACTATAAAGAAGCTGTATTTCTTTTTTATGGAGAATAGTGTTCATTCTATAAATATAATCCTGTGCAACAACTCGATCCTTGTACACCGTAGAAAGTGAATGTTGTACAGTTTCAAAATGTCTTTTATCAATACGATTTGTAGCCAATACCAATAAAAAAACGACCAGAAGTGCGAAACCAATATTAATTCGGTTTGAAGTAGATATTTTTTTAAACATGTTTATTTGCTTTAATACCCTAAAAATAAGGTAATATGTTAAATTAATGTAGAACTGATTTAAACTTTTTCGCTTAAATGTAAAAAGTTTAAATCAGTTCGCAATCAAATTTTATACCCCACCGAACTTGTAAAAATACACTATTGATTTTCAAATGATTAAATTTACATTATAAAATACTTCTGAAGAATAATTACCCAATCGAGGAAATATTACCCAACATAACACCTGATCATAAAGATTAATTTATATCATTCCAAGAACCCGTCTTGACTGATGTTTTTAACCGAAAACAAGATAATCCACATAGCCATTGGGAGTTCAGAAGAGCCACGTTTTGCAAGCCACTATACGAGCAAATAAATTATTGGCAGAATTAAAAGGTTATTGCCAAACCTTGCCCAATCCACAAATGCTGTTAAGCACCATTGTGTTGCAAGAAAGTAAAGTGTCTAGTGCCATTGAAAACATTGTAACCACTCAAGATGAGTTGTACAAAGCAGCGTTAATGGGCGATGCTATAAAAAACCAGGCAGCCAAAGAAGTTTTACAATATAGAGAAGCAATTTATTGGGGCATTGATCAGTTAAAAAAAATAATTTAATTACAACTAATTTGCTAGTGGGTTTAATGCAGCGTTTGCGGGGTTCTTCAGAAAACATTAGAAAAAATACAGGTACAAAATTAGCCAATCCTACCAATAATAAACAATAATAAAGTAGTTTACACACCACCAGAAGGTAAAAAAGTTATCAGAGATAAATTATCAAAACTTGAAATTTTTATAAACGATTCTGCTTTTTCAGATTTAGATCCATTAATAAAAATGGCTCTTATACATTATCAGTTTGAAGCCATTCACCCATTTAGTGATGGCAATGGTAGAACAGGAAGAATATTAAATATACTATATCTTATCCAACAAGAACTATTAGGGCTGCCAGTTTTGTATTTAAGTCATTACATAATTCAAAAAAAACCAGACTATTATCGTTTGATTAAATCAATTACCGAAGAAAATAATTGGGAAGAATGGGTTTTATTTGTGGTAAATGGTGTAGCAACAACCGCCGAAATGACTTTACAAAAAATTAAAGACATTTTAGAGTTAAAGATTAATACAGAGATTAATGCTAAAGAAGTGCTAAAATCTTCTTATTCTAAGGAGTTAGTAGATTTACTATTTAGGGTCTCCTCAGACTCTCTGAATAGCCTATTTACAGTGGGTTTTAAACGATTTCAGATGCTTTTTAATGCAAGGTTATTTGCCTCTTTATGCAAATTTTCAGTATTTCGTAACAGTTTTTTTGGGAATAAAATAAAATTTCCGCAATCCGGGAAACACTGTATTTGATAAAAGTATCATTAAAATGGCTTAAAATGCGTATATGGGCATATTGAAAAATCTGAAAAATAGTTTTTTGTTACAAATTGACTTTCTGAGGAAACCCTATTTAGTCATCCTTATTTAAAAACAAAAGTTTTAGAAGATAATAATATAGCCAAAAGACAAACGGCGAGCGAATATTTAAAAAAATTAGAGTCCAACAAAATACTTTCTTCTGTAAAAATTGGTAATGAAATATATTACATAAATCAAAAATTGATTGAGATTTTGTCTCGATAGCAACAAAATGATATGTCGATTCGATCGACACTACAACTATCTATGTCGATTTTTTGTGACAATTTTGACATACTTTTAAATCATGTCGATTGAATCGACATAGACTTTCATACTGTTCATTTTTTTAGTTTTTTTTGACATGACAAAATTTAAAAGTATAAAATATTCAAAGTAGTCAACCCTGAACTTTAAACTTTGAACTTTTTATTTTTGAACTTTTTTCAATCCTTATACAAACTTGGTAAGCTAATTTTAAACTTTACAGCAATTAAGCGTACAATTATTACTACCGAACCAGAAATTACGAACACAATATTATTATCTATGGGTAATTTTCTTAATAAAAAATAAGTGAATCCTCCCAAAATACTGGCTGTTGCATACACTTCTTTTCTAAAAATAATGGGTATTTCATTACAAAGTATATCTCTAATAACACCGCCAAAACAGGCGGTTATAGTGCCTAGGGCAACATAAATAATGGGATGCAACCCAATATACAAGCCTTTTTCAATGCCCACAACCGTATACAAACCAATACCAATAGTATCAAATAAAAACAGAGACACCCTTAAATAATTAAGTCGTTTTCTAAAAATTATAGCAAAAACGGTGGCTGCTATAATGGTGTAAACATAAATCATATTTTCCATCCACGTTACAGGTGTTTTTCCTATAAGTATGTCTCGCAATGTTCCGCCACCAACCGAGGTTACAAAGGCAATAATGAGTACGCCAAATACATCCATTCTTTTTTCCAGTGCTACCAATACCCCCGAAATGGCAAAGGCAAAGGTTCCGAGTATTTCTATTATTTATGCGAATCAAGAGTTGAAAAGATTATACCCATTAGGATTTAGAAAACAATATTAGGGGCGTTAGCCCTGAAATCGTCGTAGATACAAACGTTAATGAAATAAAAAGGGGCGTAGCCCTGTTATCTTTGTAAAATAAAACGATAACGAGCAAAAAAGATATAGTCCTCAAATCTAATAAACACGGTAAACACGTACACAATATGTTTTGTCAAAAAGATGTCAGGGCGAACGCCCCTAATTCATCTTCATGGCACATTTAGCTACAAAGACTATAGGGCTAACGCCCCTAAGTCAAGCGCGCACTCCAATTTTTCAGTCGGCTAAATAGTTACAATATTTTAACCCTTGATTTGCATTATTTGAAAAAACATATTGTTTGGGTGTTTGGTGTTGGTAAAATCAAAAATCTATTTCAACTTCTAAACTCTAACTTGAAACCTTGAACCCTGAACTTGAAACTTTGAACTTTTTAAACTCACATACTTTGCGTATAATAATTATAATCCTTTAAAATAGTGTTTAGAAAATCGACATCATACAAATTCGATTCTATATTTAACACCGTGGTTACTTTATTTCTTAATAAGGTCAGGATTTTATAATCGTTGTTCTTTTTTGAAATGGTAAAGGCTTCCTTAATAATGCGCACATCTTTATCGGTAAGTAGGGTCACGTTATTAAAAACGGGTTGATAGTCTGTTTCTATATCTTCCAAAATAGTACTGGTAATTTTATGTTTCTTCTTTACGCTAATAACCACGGTACCTGCTGCGGCATCGCCCACCCGTTGTTTTTTATCGGATAATAAAATACTTAAAACCCCTATGGATGCAAAAAACAACCAAATATCAATGATGCGCAACATCCATCTAACCAACAGGTTATACCATTGGGTGGGTGCGCCATCCACACGAACCACTTTTATCTTCAATATCATTTTCCCAATGGTTTGTCCGCTAAAAAGGATGTGGCATAACAACGAATAAAAAAGTGCTGGCAACATAAGCAAGCCTAAAAACCCACGCCGGGTCCAATCATCGGTATCAAAAATTTCCGAAAGGGCCACCAAGTTTTCCATGATGGTTATGTAGGTAATTAAAATAAGGACATCGATTAAAAACGCGACAAACCGTTCGCCCAAACCAATTAGTTTGTAATCCACATTAACATTTTGTGCTGTGTTAATTGCTAAATTGCTCATTGAAATGTATATTCGTTCTTTATTAAAATAGTTTTATGCGCGAAGCATCTTTCGTCAAGCAAAATAAGGAAAAATGGATGGGTTTTGAAAGTGCGTTACACAATAATGCAAAAATAAATCCGGACGACTTAGCTTCTTACTACATCCATCTTACCAACGACCTGGCGTATGCGCAAACCTACTACCCAGAAAGTAAAACGTTGTTGTACCTAAACTCGTTAGCATTGGAGGCGCATCAAAAAATTTACATCACCAAAAGAGAATCGAAAAGCAAAATAGTATCGTTTTGGAAATATGAGTTTCCGCTGTTTTTCAGAAGCTATCAAAAAACATTGTTGTACACGTTTTTATTTTTTATGTCTGCCGTATCTATTGGAGCGATTTCAACGTTGAACGACGATTCGTTTGTCCGCTTGATTTTAGGTGATGGCTATGTAAACATGACCATTGAAAACATAGAAAAAGGCGAACCCATGGCGGTTTATAAAAGCGGTAGTAACATTGGGTCGTTTTTGGGCATTACCATAAACAACATTCGGGTGGGCATTATTGCCTTTGCATTTGGCGCGCTTTTTAGTGTGGGCACTATTTACATTCTTTTTAGTAACGGTATTATGTTGGGTGCTTTTATTGCATTTTTTTACAACTATGGCATTTTGGAAAAAACATCGACCATTTGGTTGCACGGCACTATTGAAATTTCGGTAATTGTAATTGCTGGTTGTGCCGGTTTGGTAATGGGAAACAGTTTTCTGTTCCCAAAAACCTATTCCCGACGCGTGGCATTTACCAAAGGTGCTAAAGACGGACTGAAAATTGTGGTAAGTACCATGCCGTTTTTTATAATCGCTGGTTTTATTGAAGGCTTTATTACCCGATACGGTGAACAGATGCCTAAAGTTTTATCGTATGGCATTATTGGGGGTTCGTTATTTTTAATCGTATTTTACTATATTATTTACCCCATCAAACTTCATAACGCTTACCAATCTGAAATTAAAAAAATCAATAAGTGAACAAAACCTATATAGAACTGCGCAACAGAAACGATTTTGGCGAAACCATAAACACCTATTTTCTGTTTCTTAAACAAAACTTTAAACATTACACCAGTTTGTACTTGCGCTACAATGCGGTGAGCATCATCCTTTTAATAGTAGGATCTTATCTGTTGGTTACCGGATTTATGGGGTTGGCAAGTAGGGACTTTAGGTTTGGAATGAACAACGATGGCGACCATACCATTTATCTAATTGCCGGTGCCATTGTTTTCGTGCTTATCTTATTTATTACCGCGCTTATTAACTATAGTTTTTCCAGTTCCTACATGGCAGAATATGTTGATAATGGTGGCCATGTAGCATCTAAAAATGTATGGCAGAACATTAAAAGGAATATGGGCACTATCATATTGTTCATTCTTTTGGGAATAGGTATTTATATTGGATATTTTATAGTTTCGATCATTTTCGCATTCATTCCACTTATAGGAATGCTGATTCAATACGGCCTTAGTTTTTTGTTGACCGCCTTTTTTGGGTTGTCCTTTATGTCCATTTTTTCAGGAAATAAAGGATTAAGTGATGCCCTTGCGGAAGGTTGGTCGTTTACCTTTTCCAGCTTTTTAAAGGTGATTCTTTTTGGCTTGGTAATTGGTATCTTAAATTTAATGATTACCATGCTGATTATTTCCATTCCTGGATTTATAATCGGCATTTACGTTTATTTTTCCTTGGAAAGTAATGTCGATTTAGTAACAAGCGTATTCGCCAATATGGTTTTCACATTAGGGTTCGCCCTATTTTTACTGGCTTTTATTTATAGTCAAGCGTTAACGCAAGTGGCTTACGGGGTTCTGTATTTCAATATATTTGAAGAAAAACATAATATATTTTTAAGAAACAAAATCGAGCAAATTGGTATTGATGAATAAAATAGCATACCATAATGCGTTGGTTTCTTTTGGCTTCTTTCTTAGCAATGCCTATTGTTTTTCACAAGATAGCATTAAAAAAGATTCGTCCCATATTAAGGTCACTTACTTTAAGGATGCCATTAAGGAACGCTATAAAGGCGACGACTTTAATTATTCCTTAAACGATACGGGGGGCATCAATTTATTGCAACGTATCTTGCAGAAATTTTTTGGTTGGCTAGGCGATATTTTTGGTTTCGATATCGATTTTATCAATTACCAAACCTTGGAATATATGGTGTATGGTTTTATGGGGGTTGCAACGCTTTACTTGATTATTAAATTTTTAATGGAATCGCCCATAAATTCGGTCTTTAAAACAGAAACACAAGATATTAACGATTTTAAATATGTTGAGGAAAATATCAAGGATGTTAATTTTGACCAGTTAATTGAAGCCGCTTTAAAAGACAACAACTACCGTTTGGCAACACGGTATCTGTACCTAAAATCCTTAAAAATGCTGACCAATAAAAATATTATTGAATGGCATTACGATAAAACCAATAGTGATTATATAAACGAGATTAAAGACGAAAACACGAAATCGGTTTTTAAGCGCATTTCCTATATATACGATTATGTTTGGTATGGCGAATTCCCTATAGATGAAGGTATTTACACAAAAAACAAATCCGCTTTTGAAAAACTAAACACCCTGCAGCATGGATAAAACCTCTAAAATAGCACTGTATGCCATTGGAGCGATTATCTTGTTGATGATGGCTGCAGAAATAACCAAGCCAAAAGCATTGAATTGGCGCGATTCCTATACGGCTACCGATAAAATCCCGTTAGGCTGTTATGTGCTTTTCAATGAATTAAAAGATTTTTCAAAAACACCCATAACCATTTCAAACAAGACCGCTTTTGAAGCTTTAAAGGATTTTAAAAGTGATGAAAAAACCGTATCTGTTTTTATAAATAATGTGGTTTCGTTTGATAAACAAGATTCGGAAGTGCTCCTTAAATATGTTGAACAAGGGAACTCGGTTTTTATAAGCAGCAACTATTTTTACGGCGTTTTAAGCGATACTTTGAACATAGAAACAGGTACCAATAACAGTCAATTATTCAAAAAGGCATCTTTAAACGGTTTTATCAGCCCACATTTAAAAAATAACGAACGCCAGTTTAAAGACGTTATAGAAAATAGTTTTTTTACCAGTTTAGATACATTAAATGCCGTTGCCTTGGGCACGACGAAAGTGGATAAAACCAAAAAATTGGTTAACGATACCATTCCAGATACCAATATTAATTACATAAAAGTATCTTTTGGAACAAATAACGGCGCATTTTATATGCACACCAACCCGTTTGCATTTACTAATTACCATCTATTGAACGGTAACGAAGCTTATGCTGCAACGGTGTTGTCTTTTTTGCCAAAACACCGCATTGTTTGGGATAATTATTATAAAAGCGGACGCAAAATAATTACGAGTCCATTGCGTTTTGTACTTCAAAACGAAGCCTTGAAATGGGCGTTCTACATCACTTTACTGGCACTCATTCTTTTTGTTATTTTTAGAGGAAAGCGCACCCAACGCATCATTCCCGTGGTTGAGCCTTTAAATAATGCCACCTTGGATTTTACCAAAACCATTGGCGATCTATATTACCAACATGGCGATTTCAGCAACATCATCACCAATAAAATTCAGTATTTTTTAGAACAAATACGGTTTAAATACTACTTAGATACGAATGAACTGAACGAAAATTTCATTTCCAAGTTAGCCATTAAATCATCCAATAAAAAACAAGACACCAAAGCCTTAATAGACTATATGGTGTATTTAAAATCGAAATCGAACCACACGGAAAACGATTTGATCCAACTTAACAAACTCATAGAATCATTCACAAAAAACAGCTTATAATGGAAGAACAAACTCCTGAAAACCAAGATATAAATTTTGAAAATAGAATCGATTTAAAACCGCTTCAAGACCATGTGGAAGCCATTAAAAAGGAAATCGGAAAAATAATAGTTGGGCAAAACGACATGATCGAACTGCTTATCATTTCCATACTTTCAAACGGGCATACCTTAATTGAAGGCGTTCCCGGGGTTGCCAAAACCATTACCGCAAAACTATTGGCAAAAACATTGGCAGTAGATTTTAGTAGAATCCAGTTCACCCCCGATTTAATGCCCAGTGATATTTTGGGAACCTCCATTTTTAATGTGAAAACCAATGAGTTTGAATATAAAAAAGGGCCTATTTTTTCAAATGTTATTTTAATTGATGAAATAAACCGGGCTCCAGCAAAAACACAAGCAGCACTTTTTGAGGTGATGGCAGAACGACAGATTACCATGGATGGTACCAAATATATCATGGAACCGCCTTTTTTAGTCTTTGCTACCCAAAACCCGATTGAACAAGAAGGCACCTACCGCTTGCCCGAAGCACAATTGGACCGTTTTCTGTTTAAAATTGATGTGGATTATCCCAATTTGGATGATGAAATCCAGATTTTAATGGAAAACCACCAACGACTGGATGTCATGGATTTTGATGCCGTTGTACCCGTTTTAAACGCTCAACAAATTGCTCATTATCAAAATCTTATAAAACAGATAGTCGTTGAAAACCATTTGATAACTTACATCGCTTCCATTGTGAACAACACGCGTACCAATGCCAATTTGTATTTGGGCGCGTCGCCAAGGGCGTCTATTGCGATACTGAATACAGCCAAATCCAACGCTGCCATTCATGGACGGGATTTTGTAACACCCGATGATATTAAACGCTGTACCAAAGCCGTTTTAAAACACCGTTTGGTTTTAACGCCAGAGCGTGAAATGGAAGGTTTTACGGTTGAAAAAGTGATCGATCAAATTCTGGAAACTATGGAGATTCCTAGGTAATGATGAATAAAAAACTACCTCGACCCAAGGGTATGAGTTATTAAAATTCCAAAAAGACAAAAACTAAATTCCAAAAAAAAAAAGAAAAACGAGGCAAGCCTCGGGGTAAATCCAAAAAAATGAATAAAAAATAAATTACATGTTTTTACAATCCTTTTGATATATGCAGTCCCTAAGGGACTGGATAATCAAGAGGTTGTATTGTTACCAATATTATATGCCTAAAGGCATAAAGAGGGAGTTTCATAACTAAAACAAGTCCTTGAGAATTGACTCCGAGAGGAGTCCGAACAAAAAATAGAAAAAGAGACTATTTCATGAGTTATGAGACAGCCTCATAAAGCCCCAGAGGGGCAAAATCTTGGTAGAAAGACAATTAGAAAATAAAGAAATGTCCCGTAGGGACAATATATGATTTGTATCGATATCTATGAAAAACAACATAACCATTCGTGAATTTCCCGAAAAAACGGGACAAGCTGTGGCAAAAAATAAACTCAACACATGAAACTTCCATAACGAACTCTCGGATACCCAAGGTAATGACAATATGGAAGAACCATGTGACCTTTAAAAACAAATAATATATACACATGAAACGCCTTTTTAAAAATATGTATTTGAATGTGCGCTTTTTTATAAGTGTCGGTTTTCTTGTGCTACTATTTATTCTAGCCTATATTTTTTCAGGCTTATTGGTCATTGCCCAAATGCTGTTTTTTGTTTTTGTGGGTTTATTGGTAGTCGATTTTATCTTGCTGTTCAAACAAAAAGGCATTTCAGCATCTCGAAACTTACCCGAAAAGCTGAGTAATGGCGATGATAATCCTATTGAAATTACCTTGCAAAATAATTACAATTTTGCGAGCAACATCAAACTTATAGATGAGCTGCCATTTCAATACCAAAAGCGCAACTTTGAAATAGACAGTAAATTAACCAAACAAGAACATAAAAAAATAACCTACACCTTGCGCCCTTTGGAACGCGGCGAATATTATTTTGGAAACTTAAACCTGTATGCTTCCAGTCCCATTGATTTAATTTCCAGACGTTTTCAATTTGGAAACGATGCGATGGTGCCCAATTATCCGTCGTTTTTACAGTTGAAAAAATACATGCTTTTGGCCTTTTCAAACAGGATTTTTGAATACGGATTAAAAAAGATTCGGCGTATTGGCCATACCATGGAGTTTGAGCAAATAAAAGACTATGTGCAAGGTGACGATTTGCGAAACATCAACTGGAAAGCCACCGCCAAAAGCAACCGATTGATGGTAAACCAATATCAAGATGAACGCTCGCAACCCGTTTACAGCGTGATCGATAAAGGTCGCGTCATGAAAATGCCTTTTGAAGGTTTGAGTTTGTTGGATTATGCCATAAACGCATCGTTGGTTATTAGCAATGTGGCTTTGAAAAAGCAGGATAAAGCAGGGATATTTTCATTCTCCAGAAAGGTGGAAAACCGTGTGGTGGCAGAACGCAGACCTTCACAAATGAACACCATTTTAGAAACATTGTACAATTTGAATACCGATTTTGTGGAATCGGACTTTTCAAGATTGTATATAGACGTAAAACGACATCTGAACCAGCGAAGCTTATTGCTATTGTACACCAATTTTGAAACTTTGGATGCCTTGTACAGACAATTGCCTTATTTAAAGGCCATTTCTAAAAATCATTTGTTGGTCGTTATTTTCTTTGAAAACACCGAGTTGCAAAAACTGACCCAAAAAAGTGCTACAAACACCTTTGAAATCTTCGAAAAAACCATTGCCGAAAAGTTTATTTACGAAAAAAAAATGATCGTGAACGAGCTTCAAAAACATGGTATCCAAAGCATCTTGACTGCTCCTGAACATTTAACAATTAATACTATTAACAAATACTTAGAGATTAAGGCAAGGGGGCTGCTCTAGGGTTCCAAGTTCCAAGTTCCGGGTTTCGAGTTCCAAGTTAAATTCCAAGTTCAAAAATCAAAAATCGTTAGTCGTTAATCGTTAATATAAAATGTTCAACGTTGTCAAGTTTCAAGTTCTGAATTGAACATTGAACTTTGAACCTACAATTTTAATTTATAATTAACAGCCATTACTATAAATTTTATTGATAGTTTTAATATTTTTACAGCTTATAATAGGACTATGACCATCACACAATTATCTTACGTATTGGCAGTTGCTGAAAACCAAAACTTTACCAAAGCAGCCGAAAAATGCTTTGTTACACAGCCTACTTTAAGTATGCAAATACAAAAATTGGAGGACGAACTTGATATTCTGATTTTTGATAGAAGTAAAAAACCCATTGAATTGACCGATGTAGGCGGAAAAATAGTAAATCAGGCCAGAAATATTGTCAATGAATCTTACCGAATCCAAGATATTGTGGACCAGCAAAAAGGTTTTATTGGTGGCGAATTTAAACTGGGCATCATCCCCACCATTATGCCCACGCTATTACCCATGTTCTTAAAGAATTTCATTAAAAAACATCCAAAAGTCAAACTTAAAATAGAAGAATTAACTACCGATGAAATCATTACCCGAATTAAAGACGGTCATTTAGATGCTGCCATTGCCGCTACGCCTTTAAAAGATGAAAATATAAAAGAACGGGTGCTTTACTTTGAGCCCTTTGTAAGTTATGTGCCTAAAAACCACAGGCTTTACTCTAACAAAAAAATTGATGTTTCTGATTTGGACATTAATGATATGCTACTTCTTGAAGAAGGCCATTGTTTTCGTGATGGCGTTATCAACTTGTGCAAAGCCTTTAAAAACAATCCGGATGACAAATTTCAAATAGAAAGTGGTAGCATTGAAACCTTGATAAAATTATCGAACGAAGGTTTAGGCATGACGCTTATACCTTATTTGCACACGTTGGACGTTAATGAGAAAGAAAAAGAAAATCTTCATAACTTTAATGAGCCTTCACCAGCTAGAGAGGTAAGCCTTATTTACCACAAAAGTGAATTGAAAATGCAAATTATTGAAGCTTTGCAAGATGTGATATCTGGAGTAATTCGGGGTGCCATTGCGTTTCAAGACGTGAAGATTATTAGTCCGTTACCTTCAAAATAAAAAAAAGCGACCAAAAATTTGGTCGCTTTTTTTATGGTTTTAAATAAATTAAACATTGATTTAACTCTGGTTTTTGCAGCACAAGAGAAAGAATAAATGATTTAAGCTCTTCTAACTCGTGTGGCAATAAACGTTGGACTGCCTTTTGTACTTCTCTGCAAAACAACGTAGCATCAAAACTAACTTTGTTGAGTACAATTTTGGTGTACTCAAGCATTGCTCTTGCCATGACTAATATTGGGTTTTGGTTAATAAATAATAATAGTAGATCTATTTTATAGGCTATAAATTTTTAATTTTTAAGCAATTAAATTTAGTGAAAAATTGCATGCTATTTTCTTTTTTAATTAAATTTAACAAAAAAATAAGGATAAGTGGCGCATCAAATCTTGGTTAACATCAGGTAATATGCTAAAAACAAGGATTAAGGGTCTGTATTTCACATTAAAATAAAAAAAGTTAATATATTTGTAATCAGTATATAAAATGTAAATTGTTAAAACCCTCAGTCTCTCACGCTTATGGTCTCTCACAAATATTTAGCAGTTCTTGCTATTGTTCTATTTTATAATTTTTGTTATTCCCAAACCGGTCCGGGTGGGGTTGGAAACAGCAGTTCGAATGGATTATGGTTAAGAGCCGACAACCTATCACTCGCCAATGGTGCAGCCATTAATAAGTGGTCTGACGTTTCTGGAAATAACAACCACGCCACAGCGATTGGCAGTGAACAGCCTATATATTCATCAACAAGCAGTTTAAATAATATGCCAACCGTTCGATTGGACGGTGTAAACGACCAAATGGTTATAAACGATGCGGCTATTTTGGATGGCACTGCGGGTATTACTTTTTTTTCAGTGATCAGACCTCGAAATCTGGATGGAAATCCCCGTGGTATTTTAGGCAAAAGAATAAACTTCAATACCAATGTAGACTACGCCTATACTTGGTTTTTTTATAATAACAACTATCTTACCGTGGATATTAACACCAATAACGATAGATTTGGGAGTTCTCCAACAGCTTTCTCCAATAACTCTAATTATATTCTACAATTGCATTATGATGGTTCTTTACCTTTTGCACAAAGATCAAAAATATATAGAGGGCAAATTTTAATAGCTCAATCATCAGAAACTTCAACTTCTCTAATAAATAGTGCCGCAAACTTAGTGATTGGTGCATTAAATTATAACTATGGCACTTATCTTGGTGCAGATATTACCGAATTGATACATTACAATTATGCGCTCAATAGTGCTCAACGGATAATAGTAAACAATTATTTATCGGCTAAATATAATATACCTCTAACTTCAGAAGATTATTATACACAAGATGACCCTGGCAACGGAAACTTCGACCATCATGTTGCTGGTATTGGTCAAGCAAATGATGGGACTAACCACACGGATTCTCGCGGCACAGGCATTGTTCGAATAAGTGCTCCAACTGCATTGGCCAATAATGAATTTTTATTTTGGGGTGAAGAAACCAAAAACCCCACTTATAATTTTTCAACAAATACTGTTAATTATACCGAGCAGCTAAATTCCAGATGGCGTGTTAATAGACAAGGAAACTTAGGGACCCTAACCGTATCGTTTGATATTAGTGGAATTGATTTATCTGGAATACAAACTTGTTCACAATTGCAATTGGTAGTGGATAATGATTATGATTTTTCTTCACCAGATGATGTTTACAACTTAACAATTGTTGGTACAACAGCCACTGCTTCAGGTGTAATATTCCACAATAACCGTTATTTCACATTACGCTACATAAACCAAATTGTATGGAACGGAACAAGCTTTTTTAATGGTTCGGGTGCCTCAAACGCTCCCAACAATACCACAGATGCTTGCTTCAAACTTCTTATAAAACCAGGTTCTCCAGCAAATTTAGCGGATAATACTTATGTTAAAGAGGTTGAAGTTGAAACTGGTGCCACTTTAAATGTAGCAGACGGCAAATTATTAACGGTAAAAAATCAATTGGTTATTAATGGCACAATCGATTTAATTGGCGAAGCGCAACTCATCCAAACCCATACGGGCTCTACCGCTAATTCTGGGAGCGGTAATTTAAAAATGAGGCAGCAAGGCACTTCCAATTTATTCAATTACAATTATTGGAGTGCGCCCGTTAACAGAGGTGGCTCTTGGCAAATTGGGTATTTAAAAGATGGTGCAGGCACGGTAAACTTTACAGCAAACGTCAACGCCAATGCAGCAACCTCGCCCATTACCCTAAGTAGCAGATGGCTTTATAATTTTAACGGACCAACCAATAATTATAATTCTTGGAACAAAATAACAACTACAACCAACTTATCTCCCGGAACGGGGTACACCATGAAAGGTTCTAGAGCTTTTATACTTCCTCCCCAAGAGCAAGAATATATTTTTGAAGGCACTCCCAATAATGGCGATTATACTTCACCAATTATAGCTGCTGGCAACGATTTTTTAACAGGAAATCCGTACCCTTCAGCCTTAAGTGCCAACCAATTTATTAATGATAATTTATCGGTTATTGATGGCACCTTATATTTTTGGGAACAGTTTGCAACCAACAATAGTCATTATTTAAAAGACTATGAAGGTGGGCATGCCATCTACAACTTAATGGGAATGGGTATACCTGCCACTGCCGATGCTTCTGGATTAACAAGTGGTAACGGGAGTACATCAAAACCGGCACCAACTCAATTTATAAATGTAGGGCAAGGGTTTTTTGTGACCATTCAAAATTCTGGATCTCTTGTTTTTAAAAATACGCAACGTGTATTTGCAAGGGAGTCCTTAAATGAAACCGTTTTTTTCAAATCCAGCACTAAAAACAAACAAGCCGCAGTTGAAGATACCAGAACTAAAATATGGTTTGCTTTTACCAAACTTAAAAGCTATAGCAAATTTATTGGACTTGGTTACGACAGTAACACGACCCATCAATATGACAATGGGTACGATGCGAAAGTTTTTGACCAATTAAAAAATGACTTGTATTGGTTGTTAGGGAATGATAAATTAGTGATTCAAGCGTTACCGGAAATAAACATACAAGATAATTTACCATTAGGAATTAAGATTTCGGAGGCTGGGTTATATACATTTTCAATTGATAAAATGCAATACGTTCCTGATGATTTAGATATTTATTTAAAGGACAATATTCAGAACATATACTATAATTTAAGAGAAGGGGAAGTAGCACTGTTTTTAAATAAGGAAACCAAAACCGATCAATTTTCCATTACATTCCAAAAAGAAACTTCATTGGGCACAACCCTGTTTGAAAGCAATCTATTTTATACCTCGTACAATTCAATTGCCAAAATTTTGGAGCTGCATACCAACGAACCTTTCAATACCATTGAAACCATAAAGATTTTTAATGTTATGGGGCAGGAAGTGGTGCATGTAAAATCGCCTAAATCCACCAATATGGACCTATCCCGATTATCCGATGGCATTTATGTGCTTCAGGTAATTTCGAAAACCGTTAATAATGTTACCAGTATAAAGTTTGTAAAATATTGATTGGTTTAAAATTTTTAACACCAGGTAATGGTTACACTGGTGGTAATTCATTTTTCATTCAAAATCCGAATTTGGTTTGCAGAATACCAACAAGAGAAATTCCAACAAATCAAAGCCCCATTCATCAACCTCCAGAAAGTTTGCTTTTATGCTTTAAAGTTTATTTTCTTGGAGTTGTGGCAGATTTAAACCAAGAATTTAGGAATAGAACAATGATGGTATATCCATCTCGCTTAACCAATTCGCA
This sequence comes from Mariniflexile sp., assembly GCF_052728615.1. Classification (NCBI taxonomy): domain Bacteria; kingdom Pseudomonadati; phylum Bacteroidota; class Flavobacteriia; order Flavobacteriales; family Flavobacteriaceae; genus Mariniflexile; species Mariniflexile sp. The sequence continues at coordinate 75,108 of NZ_JBFVFE010000006.1, forward strand.
AAATGTATTTTTTAATTGGATTAGGAACGTAATATAACGTGAATAACGGATAAGAAAATTAAGATTGAATTTTTCTTTTCCCCCTCCCTAAAAGGTGTAAAAATTCCTGAAATATAGAAAATGTATCACCCTTTAGGGTTGGGAAAGGGACATTTTCGGCTCAATAGGGCTATCCTTTATTCACGTTAATATAAAGTTGGGTTAAAACTTCTGGAAAGTGATATGGCTAACTTAATTAACGGTGAAATATCGTCTGCGTCCTTATTCAGATAGGCTTCCAGATTTTTCATCAAGTCACTGATAGTATCAAAATTATCAGGGGGAGTATAAATTACTTCATTGGTCAAATCATTAACCAATGCTGTTTCGGGCAGCCTTCTAAGTCTGGCATTGTTTTCTTACAGTTCATTCTGAATGGAAATTATTCCGTTTGTATTAAGAAATCCCTTTTCTTTGATTAAGAGTGCACCCATCAGAAGGGCTTGCCTGTATCGTAAAACCTCTTTAGTTGTTACGTCAGGTTTGGCAGATTTGGTGTATAAAGCTTGATAAAGTTTGTCTTGAGTTGTAATCACATTTTCAATTCCAGAACTCGCTTGTGCCTCTTTTAAAATAACAGCATTGATGAGAATGTTCGGATTGGGCAATGTGTTCGTAAGTCCCTTTAATTCTGCCAAAGCAACTGCAGATTTACTTTCTTGTTTTAGAATAGCAATCGTCTCTACCAAAGATTGCTTTGGTGGTAGAAATGGTAAATCATTAAATGCTTTATTTAATTTTATAGCCATAGTCTAAATTAGATTGCATATTCAGCGATCCCGTTTGGTAATTTTTCGTCAACCCAATGCCAAATTCCAAAACGGTAAGTTCCTTTTTCCCAACAATAGAAATCTTGTTCAATTTCATCATCATTGTTTATTGGGATATCAGCAAACTCTTCCCACATTATTTCTAAATCAGCTATTGTCATTTTCTCTTATTCGCTTGTTGGCAGCTTTTTATATTCAATAGTGATACGCTATTTCCTTTCTTTTAATAAAGCTTTAATTAATGATACAAGATTGTTCAAGTCTCGATAATCCATTACTTCAATTGGGGAATGAGAATACCTCCCCGGCCATGACAATGGAATGGAAGGAATACCATAACCAAGAAATGCCTGACCATCCGTTCCACCTACAGTCATTCCGTATTGCACCTTTATTTTATTTTTGTCTGCAAGACTTTGAACCGTTTTCAAGTTTTCTCTGCTAATGAAATTTACACTTTCCAACACTCTAATTACTGCACCATTACCCAAAGGACAATTTGCAAAAGTCTCGTCTGGATAGGCATCATCTGATGAAACGTAGGTGTCTATAGGATAGACTGTTGTTGCGCTTTTGAGATTTTTAGCAGCAAATGTGGAACCAAACAAACCTGTTTCTTCTTCAACAGACCAAATAAAAGTGACTTTCTTGCTCAAGAGATCAGGATTTAAATCGGACAAACTCATAAGTAATACCGCACATCCCACTCGGTCATCGAACCCACGGGCGGCCGCTCTGTTTTCACTTAGGCGGATCATCTTTTTAGGCATAGTAACAGTCGTCGATCCTACTATTATTCCAGCTGCTGTAGCTTCGCTTTCTGAAGAAAATCCAGCATATACACTGAGTGGGTCTGATGATGCCCTTTTTAAAGTTGTTTTATAACCTGCTCTGGGTTCAAATACTCCGTGAATTGGATTTCCGTTAACATGAATCAGGGATGCTTGAGCTTCCCACGGCCATGGAAGCATCCTCCCTCTTTCCTGAAGTATTAATGTTCCATTGTCTTTAATAGAATCCACTACATACCCTGTCTCATCCATGTGGGCGACAAAAACTACATGCTCATCTCCTTGTCCGAAAGTTAGAATAATATTCCCCTTTGAATCTACAGTGGGTTTTGCCCATGGTGGCAATTTGCTCAAAATAAGTTCTCGCACTTTATTTTCATCGCCACTTACACCATACTGATCAATGAGCGAAGAAACTAACGCCTGCTCTTTCTTGAAGTTAGTATAAACAGGTGGATTATCTGTACTATTTACAAGTGGTAACTCCCCTTGTTTTTTCTCAATGTCAAAAATAGTTAACCAATGGTCAATCAAATTTTCTATATCAGAAATCGCAACTAATTCAACAGGTGTTTCCGGATATAAAGAAGGTAATCCATATTCATAAACCGCTTGATTTGTAAACTCTACTGTAGATGATGGCATTCTATATGAAGCGGTTGGTTTAACCGCTAATAAGTTTTTAGCATCTCTTTTCAAAAGTGCACTATTGACTACCAATTTATTACTGTTCACCTGATCAGAATCTAGAAATCTGTTAAACCGATAGATTTCATCAAATGGACCATAATTATTAATAACCGTTTCAATTCCCTTTGAATTAATTAATTCAAGCGCTGTCCAAGCAACAACAACTGTTCCTTCAATTTTATTTTGAGTTAAACTCTGTGCTACCATCGCCATTGCAATTGCAGCAGACTTGGTCTTAGCGGAATTAACGGCAATAAAAGTATTCCCTATAATCACAGGCTTTTTATTCAGGGTTACTGGATCTAACAATTGAATTCCTTTTTGACCGACACCTAACGCTGAAGATTCCCCTAAGTCTAGTCGGGCTTCCTGCCATTGGAAAGTCCCTTTTTCATATTCCGGTGTTGTTCTTGTCCCTTCAAAATGTGCAGAGGGTACGGTAGAGACACCAACTGCAGAACCCTTTTCAGTACTTATATTGACTTCATGCCCTTGTAAAAACTGATGATACAAATTGCCATTATGTCCAGATCCTATCGGGTAGATTTTTAGATAGCCATCTTCTTGAATTTCGCTCACAACATAACCTGGTTCATCCAAAGGAACCGTAAGCAATCGTCTTGGTTCACCACTGCCGATGGTGAGGATTAGATTTCCTAATTTATCTTTCTCCATGGGAGCATTTTGAAACAAAGATTGAATGTAGGAAGCTGCCTGTTCTTCTCTTCCTGTTACCGATGAGGTTTTAGAAAATTCGATAAGATGATCGACTAAACTTGTATTTCCTCCATTCTTTTGTGCCAAAGCAAGTTGAGAACTAAAAACCAATGCTATAAAGTAGAATGTCGTGAATTTCATTTGGTCTATTTATTTTTTAAAAATTCTGACTAACGTGTTTGTGCATTAAAAGTTGCGTGTTTGTGCTCAGCGATTATCCTTAGGAAAATCGGAAGCGAGCAAACACAAAACCAACTTTTGATTAAGCTAAAATAGCAATTTTTCATAGAATACGGTGTTGTGTGTGTTTTTTCTATCCGCCCTTTTTGTATTTTTCACGTCAGAGTAAAATCAGACGTAATGGTTTTCTAAAAGTCCAATTTAATAATTTCCACTTAAATTTCTTTGAGGTTTTCCGCTCCCGAAACAGCGGTCATTTCAGTGCAATATTTTCATTTATTTTTGATTTCTTCAGTGAACAAACCTTTTCGGACTTGCACTTAAACAGCAAAAAAAAACTCCATGCCTAAGACTGGGAGGCGATTTCGTTTCACTTTTTTCCGTCAGAGTTTACTTCGTGGTAATGTTTTTCCTTTTGATTTTTCATTTCGCAACATTTTCAGGATACCCTATGTACAGGGGTTTTTAAACGATTTTAGATGCTTTTTAATGCAAGGTTGTTTGCTCCTTTATGCATATTTCCAGTATTCGTAACACATTTTTTGGGAATAAAATGAAATTTCCGCAATTAAAAAAATACGCCTTTGAGAAAAGAACCATTAAAATGGCTCAAAATGCGGATACGGGCACATTGAAATTCTGTAAAAAATGGTTTTTTGTTATAAATTTACTCTCCAAGGAAACCCTATTTACAACCCATAATAAACAGATTGCTTCGGTCATGCTTCCCCACCATTGACGGTTCATCTCAAAAAATTAACAGATTGCTTCGTTGGTTGCAATGACATTCAAAATACTTTTCTTACTTTTAAAATGTAAAAATCAATTATGCTAAAGAAAGTTTTTGGAAGTGCCGTTTTTGGGGTAGAAGCCACCACGGTTACCGTTGAAGTTAATACAGATACAGGTGTGGGCTACCATCTGGTCGGGTTGCCCGATAACGCCATAAAAGAAAGCAATTACCGTATTGCAGCAGCGCTTCAAAATAACGGTTATAGAATTCCCGGCAAAAAAATCATCATAAACATGTCGCCTGCCGATTTACGTAAAGAAGGTTCTGCCTACGATTTAACCTTGGCCATGGGAATTCTGGCATCAACCAAACAAATACAAGCAGAAGATTTAGAACGTTACATTATTATGGGCGAATTATCGCTCGATGGTACTTTGCAACCCATAAAAGGCGCATTGCCCATTGCGGTAAAAGCACGACAAGAAGGTTTTAAAGGCTTTATTTTACCATCCCAGAATGCCAGAGAAGCTGCCATTGTTGATAATTTGGAAGTTTACGGCATTGATAATATTAAGCAAGTCATTAATTTTTTTGATAAAGGAGAACCATTGGAACAAACCATTATAAATACTAGGGAAGAGTTTGAAAAAAATCTAGATTTTCCCGAACATGATTTTTCCGATGTCAAAGGACAAGAGGGCATAAAACGTTGTATGGAGATTGCAGCAGCGGGCGGGCATAATATTATTTTAATAGGGCCACCGGGTGCTGGAAAAACCATGCTGGCTAAACGCCTGCCCAGTATTTTACCTCCTATGACGCTCCATGAAGCTTTGGAAACCACAAAAATCCATTCCGTAGTGGGGCGTGTTAAGGAAACAGGTTTGATGGCGCAACGTCCGTTTCGAAGTCCACATCATACCATAAGCGATGTCGCATTAGTTGGTGGTGGCGCATTTCCGCAACCCGGGGAAATATCCTTATCGCATAATGGCGTTTTGTTTTTAGATGAATTGCCTGAATTTAAACGCGGTGTTTTAGAAGTATTGCGCCAGCCTTTGGAAGATCGGGAAGTGACTATCTCGCGTGCGAAGTTTACGGTAACCTATCCCTCATCATTTATGTTGGTTGCCAGTATGAACCCAAGCCCCGGAGGCTATTTTAACGACCCCAATGCACCTGTAACTTCAAGTCCCGCCGAAATGCAACGCTATTTAAGTAAAATTTCTGGACCTTTATTAGATAGGATTGATATCCATATTGAAGTTACGCCCGTACCTTTTGAAAAACTTTCTGAGGATAGAAAAGGAGAAACTTCGGTTGAAATCAGAAAACGTGTTACCACGGCCAGACACATACAAACCGACCGCTTTAAAGAATCTGATACTGTGCATTACAATGCGCAAATGAATACGAAGCAAATCAGAAAATATTGTGTGTTGGACGATGGGTCCAAGCAACTGTTAAAAACGGCCATGGAGCGTTTAAATTTATCCGCTCGTGCTTATGACAGAATCCTGAAAGTATCAAGAACCATTGCCGATTTAGAAGGCGTTGAAGAAGTAAATGGTTCACATATCAGTGAAGCCATTCAATACAGGAGTTTGGATAGAGAAGGTTGGTTGGGGTAGGTGGATTAGTTAGCCACTATTTTTTCAGTAAAAATCTTTCAGTTTATATAATGAGCGACCTTATTTTTTTATAAATATATTGGTATAGTACCATTTGCCTTCTGTGTTTACTTCGGCAGCAACATCAAAGTCTGTATAGTCGCCTTCTATAACAGCTCGGTGTCCATCACTTTTTAACCACGCTTTTACAACTGTTTGTGCAGAACTGTATCCATAAGCTACATTCTCAGACACTTTTTGAGCCCCTGCATTTGCCTTTAAATAATTACTTCTTTTAAAAAAATTGTCGTGAGACACTGCGTTATTATCCACCATATAATCCGTATGGCTAAATGCTACCGATTTAACCAAGGTCATATCAGTCAGTGCATTGAGCCCTAAAGATACTCTGTGGTTATTTATAAGTTCCAGTATCTCTATTTCAATGGTTTTGGTTTCTGGAGTGATTAGGCTTAGTTCAATCGCATCTGCTTTATCATCTAAGCTATCTGTGGTGCAAGAAAAGCATAGCATGGCCACTAATGCCAGCACAGGCAGTTTCATTAATAATTTCATAAGTAGGTAATTTTGATTTGGTTCTATAAATTTACCAGCCTACTAGTGAAGTAATTGTTAATTAAATGTTAAAATCGATTAAAGGTGTGCTTTTTGTCGATATTTATTGTATTTAATCGTTTAGGTGTCGATGTAAAAATAATAATTACCGTGTTTAACCTATTTACTAAGGAGCTAATCGTTGCATGTCCCAGTTATAATCCGGTTGAAGTTTATACCTAATTCTATCGTGCAGTCTATTGGGCCGCCCTTGCCAAAATTCCATTTCAATGGGCTTTACAATGTAGCCTCCCCAATTTAAAGGTCTTGGAATCTCTTTTCCTTCGTATTCCTTTTCAAGCTGAGCCAATTTTTGCTCTAAATAAGCTCTATCTTTTACCACCTCACTTTGGTTTGAAACCACTGCACCCAATTGGCTACCTCGCGGTCGCGATTCAAAATAACCATCGCTTAAGTTTTCAGCTATTTTTTCAGCCTTACCTTTTATTATGATTTGACGTTCGGCACTATGCCAAAAAAACGACAAACAAACATTCGGGTTGTGCGCTATGGCTTTTCCTTTTTCACTATTGTAGTTGGTATAAAAAATAAAACCTTCAAAGGTAAATCGCTTTAGCAACACGACCCTATTTTTAGGATAGCCATCCAAACCCATAGTAGAAACAGTCATGGCATTGGTTTCATCTTCATTAAAATAGGTGTCCACCTCATAAAACCATTTTTGGAACAATTCCAAAGGGTTTTCGGGTATATCTTTTAGAAGAAGCTCGCTCTTTTCGTAAGATTTTCTATAATTGCCTAAATCTTTTTCCATACCCTACAAATTAACAAAAATTTAGTGTCATCTAATACTTAAAACTTATGTAAAGTTCTTAAATTTGCCGCCCCCTAAGAAAACAATCATGAAGTTTGAAGATTCCCAATATGTTGAATCAGTCCATTATAAAATAGAAATGCCCTTTGGTAATTTTTATTTATTGGATAAATTTTTTATTTCCGAATTAAATGAAGGCGTTCATTTTGATTGGGAAATGATTAAAAATATCATGGAGGAAGTGGTCGATTTTTATGGCGAAAATACTAAAATAGGCTACATATCCAATAGAGTAAATTCCTATTCCATGGATCCCCAAAATTGGATTGCAGTCCAAAACAAGTATAACATGTTTGTAGCAGGAGCCATTATATATTATAACAATATGACTTTTATGAATTCTTCCCTCGAAAAAAAATTTGCAAGCATAAGCGTAAAACGTTGTCTTTCTTTGGAGGAGGCGATTGGATGGATTTTGGGCTTAAAAGAGTTAAATTGAAATTTTTTACATCTCAATGTATAACCGTTTATATTAAAAAAAGCACTTAAAGCTACTTTGCTTAGTAATGCGAATCAAGTGTTGAAAAGATTAAAATCCATTACGATTTATAAGACAATATTAGGGGCGTTAGCCCTAAAATCATCGTAGATACAAACGTTAATTAAATTAAAGGGGCGTAGCCCTGTTATCTTCATAAAATAACAAGATAATGAACAAAAAAAGATATAGCCCTGAAATTCAATAAACATGGCAAACACGTTCACAATTATTTTATTAAAGATGTCAGGGCTAGCGCCCCTAATTCATCATCATGCCTCATTTTGCTACTAAGACTACAGGGCTAACGCCCCTAAGTAAAGCACGTAATCCAATTTTCAGTCGGCTGAGTAGTTACAATATTTTAACTCTTGATTCGCATAAGTAACAATATCTTATAAAGAATGTTACCTATTTCTTCAAATAAAAAATTTCTTTAAACCGACTATCCTCGAGGCTGTGCCATAGAGGTGTTTCGCAGGTTTCATTTTGGCCTTAGGACCAACGAAATTTTATATTTTGCCCCACCCAGAATTGCGAAAAGGCAATTCCGACCTCCCCAAAGGGGCGGTAAATTCGGAAACCCCGAGGTAGAACCGTCGGGGAATTATTTAGATTAAATGAAAATTCAGTTTTAAAAAAAAGCTGTATATTGTTCCATAATGAAGTTTGAAGAGTCTCAAAACCTATCAAAATTTATTCGCAAAAAAATAGAACTTGCTTTTGGAAAGTTTTTTATTTGCGACCATTTCGTGGTGGCGGAACTAAACCATGAAATTCATGTGGACTGGTTAATAATCCAAAAAATTGCCCACATGATCATTGATCAATATGGTACTTCGAGAAAAATTGGTTTTATATCGAATAAAGTGAATTCCTATTCCATAGATCCCTATGTTTGGATAACATTTAGTCAAGAATATGATTTTATTGAAGCGGCAGCCATTGTTTGGTACACGGATGCTGGTTTTATGAGCGCTACTTTAGAAAAAATGTTTTTAAAAAGTAGCGTGAAACTTTGCGAATCTTTAGAAGAGGCTGTTCATTGGATATCAAATCCTGAAGAATTCAGAAGTTAAAAGTCTTTCCGTCTTCGCATAATTCCACATTTTCAAAAACTTCCTGTGCTTCATCCTTAAAAGGATCCAACCCATCATACCGCGTAGAATAATGCCCCAACAATAAGATGCCCGCATTGGCTTTTTTTGCTATAATGGCTGCCTCTTTTGCGGTAGAATGTTTGGTTTTTTGGGCTAAATGCACATGTTTTTCTAAAAAAGTAGATTCGTGGTATAGCACATCTACATCCTTAATAATGGGTACAATAGCTTCTTTGTACATGGTGTCACTGCAAAAGGCATAACTTTTTGGTTTTAAACCAGGTTTGGTAACTGCATCGTTTTTAATAAGGACTCCATCATTATTTAAAACATCAAAACCCTGTGCCAGTTTTCTATAGTACGCTATATGTATGTGGGCATCTTCCACTAAACCCATGTCCAATTTACGGTTTCCTTCTTTTTCCTTAAACAGAAAACCATTGGTATAAACGCGATGGTTTAAAGGAATTGTAAATACTTCAACTTCTTCATCTTCAAAAATCAATTCTGAATTATTAGACGTTAATTCATGAAAAACAAGATTGTAATTGGTCCAAGAATCGGCCAATTTCATTTGAAGGGTTACCACTTCTTTGATGCCGACAGGGCCGTAAATATGCAGATCGGTTTCTCTAGTCAGTAACCTAAATGTAGATATTAAACCTACCAGGCCAAAAAAATGATCGCCATGTAAATGCGAAATAAATATATGTTTAATACGATTGAACTTAATTTTGTGCTTGCGCAATTCTACTTGGGTGCCTTCGCCACAATCAATTAAAAACATGTGGTTGTTAATCTCTAAAACTTGAGAAGTTGTATTGTTTAAAGCTCTTGGTGTGGCACTGTAGCATCCTAATATGGTAAGCTTCATCTATTGAGTTTATGGGTTTATGTGGTTTTTGAGGTTATGTGGTTATAAGTTTATGGGTTTATTGGTTTATGGGTTTATTAGGCTATGGGTTTATTAGGTTATTAGTTTATATGTTTAAGTCCTTTATAGTTTATTTAGTGGATAAACTCATAAGCTCTTTTCATAAACTCATAAACTCCCTTTAAATTCCTAAATCGCGTTCCATTTCTTCCATTTCAATAATATCATAAGCTTCCTGAATGGTAGGAACCACCACGATTTCATCGGGTACACTATCCAAATCCATTTTATCTGAAACAATTACAAACGAATGCTTTGTTGCCCTATGTGTATTTGAAAGTTCAAGAAACTCGATAATGTCCTCTAAATTTATTTTTCTTAAAGAAGTTAAAGCAACAATAATGTTGTTATTTTTGAATTTAGGATATAACTCCTGTATTTTTTTAACCAACTCAACAACGGTTGCCTTCTCTTGTGTAATGATGGAAATGGTTCCATCTTGATCTATAATCATGCTTTACTGTTTTATTTTTGAAGCTAATAAATAAATGACCGCCATTCTGATAGCCACCCCATTTTGTACTTGTTCCAAAATAATGGATTGTTTGGAATCGGCCACATCACTGGTAATCTCTACCCCTCTATTGATGGGCCCCGGATGCATAATGGTAATTTCTTTATCCAAAGAATCCAGCAACTCTTTATTGACTCCAAATTGTTGCGTATATTCTCTGGTTGAAGGGAAATAATTAATATCCATACGTTCGTTTTGAACCCGAAGCATATTGGCTACATCGCACCAATTTAAGGCTTTTCGTAAATTTTTTTCAACTTTTACTCCAAGACTTTCAATGTATTTTGGCAATAAGGTTTTTGGTCCGCAAACCATCACTTCCGCTCCTTGGAGCTGTAATGCGAATATGTTTGAAAGAGCTACCCTACTATGTAAAATATCGCCAACAATGACCACTTTTTTTCCTTGCACGCCTCCCAACTTCTCTCTTATTGAATAAGAATCCAACAAGGCTTGTGTGGGGTGTTCGTGCGCACCATCGCCCGCATTGATAATGCTTGCTTTTACATGTTTTGACAAAAACACACCAGCGCCTGGATTTGGATGCCGCATAACCACCATATCTACTTTCATGGATAGGATGTTGTTTACGGTATCTATTAAGGTTTCTCCTTTTTTTACTGAAGATTGTGATGACGAAAAATTAAGTACATCGGCAGAGAGTCTTTTTTCAGCCAGTTCAAAAGATAATTTTGTTCTGGTGGAATTTTCAAAAAATAAATTGGCGATGGTAATATCTCTTAGCGAAGGCACTTTTTTGATGGGTCTGTTTATCACTTCTTTAAAATGATCGGCAGTTTCAAAAATAAGTTGAATATCTTGTTTGTTCAGATATTTGATTCCTAATAAGTGATTGACACTTAATTCGCTCATCTTTTTGGTTTAAAAGTTTATGGGTTTATTGTTTAAAAGTTTATTGTTTCAAGTTGATTACTTATTAAAAATAAACATTCATTGTTTCCATTCTCTATGGTCTATTATCTATATTCTATTTTCCTTCTTCCGTCTTCGGTCTTCGGTCAAAATTCATTTTTCAATTAAGTAAACGGAATCTTCATGATCGTTTTCTTTCCAGTTTACTTTTACTTTTTCATTATTTATCACATCTACTTGTCGTCCACGATAATTTGGTTGTATTGGCAAATGTCTGCTAAAACGTCTGTCAATAAGCGTTAAAAGTTCAATTTCATTGGGTCTTCCAAACGATTGAATAGCGGTTAAAGCGGCACGGATGCTTCGGCCTGTATATAACACATCATCAATAAAAACCACGTTTTTATCTTCGACTAAAAAATTAATTTTTGTGGTGTTGGCCTCTAACGGCTTTTCGCCTCTTCTAAAATCATCCCTAAAAAAAGTGATGTCCAGATGCCCTAAATGGATGTTTTTTACTTTATAATCCTCTCTTAATATTTTAGCAATTCTATCGGCTAAAAATATGCCGCGCGGTTGTAAACCAATGAGAACGGTGTTCGAGAAATCGTTATGTTTTTCAATAAGTTGACAAGCCAATCGGTGAAGAATGATGTTTACCTCTTTCTCGTTAAGTAAAACTTTTTGACCCATATACTATCCAAACGTGTTTGGTGTACAAATGTAATGGAAAATTTAAAAACTTACGTAATTTTTATAAAAAAGACTTCTGTCAGGTTTTCAAAGCATAAGTGTGTTCGGAAGTTGAAAATTTTTGATAAACCGTTCCCCTCCTTGGAGGTGCTAGGGGTGGGTTTTATGTTTTTTATCTCATTTACAAAATGGTTATATTAATTTACCCACCCCTAACCCCTCCCAAGAGGGGAATTAATCCGTTTTTAATTTCAAATTAAAGGTTTTTACCAACTATTTCATCCATTTTTTTGTCAATATTTTGTCTTCAGAACACTTATATTTTTAAAACCCGACAGGTCTGGAAATCTTAGGCATGAAAAAGCCTCCAATCCCGATAGCTATCGGGAATTGAAGGCTTTCATTCTATAAATGGATTGCTAAATTATTTTTTAGCTTTGACTTTAGGTTTTGCAACCTTACCGTCCATTTTATCTTTAAGTGCTTGTAACGCTTCGTTAGCATCACCTAAAGTTGGTTTTGCTTCTGCCGCTTGTGCTTCTGCTTTTTTAACAGCTGCTTTTACATTGGCAACTTCTTCTGCTTTAAAAATAGCAGTATGGGAAGCTACAACACGTTTAAACTCTTTGTTAAATTCAATGATTTTAAACTCGGCACTTTCTCCTTTTTTAAGTTTACTTCCGTCTTCTTTTTCAAGGTGACGTGTTGGAATAAACGCAACGATATCTTCATTAAACTCTACAGTTGCACCTTTGTCAACAATCTCTTCAATAGTACCTGTGTGAACAGTTTCTAAAGCGAAATCGGTTTCGTATTCATCCCAAGGATTTGGAGTGGTTTGTTTATGACCTAAAGATAATTTACGTCCTTCAACATCCAATTCCAATACAATAACTTCTAACTTATCACCAGCAGCACAGAATTCGCTTGGGTGCTTGATTTTTTTGGTCCAAGATAAATCAGAGATATAAATCAATCCATCAATACCTTCTTCCAGTTCAACAAAAACACCAAAGTTTGTAAAGTTACGTACAATACCTGTGTGCTTAGAACCTAATGGGTATTTAGTGGTAATGTCTGTCCAAGGATCTGACGTTAATTGTTTGATGCCTAAAGACATTTTACGGTCTTCTCTATCCAAAGTTAAGATAACGGCCTCTATTTCATCCCCTACGTTAACGAAATCCTGGGCAGAACGCAAATGCGTTGACCAAGACATTTCAGAAACGTGTATCAATCCTTCAACGCCATCAGCTACTTCAATAAACGCACCGTAATCTGCAATAACAACTACTTTGCCTTTTACCTTATCGCCAACTGCAACCGTATCAGCTAATGCTTCCCATGGGTGCTTAGATAATTGTTTAAGACCTAATTGGATTCTTGATTTGTTTTCATCAAAATCAAGGATTACCACGTTCAGTTTTTGGTCCAATTCTACAATCTCGTTAGGGTGGTTGATTCTAGACCAAGATAAATCGGTGATATGGATCAAACCATCAACACCACCAAGATCGATGAATACACCGTAAGAAGTAATGTTTTTAACAACACCTTCCAACACTTGACCTTTTTCAAGTTGACCAATGATTTCTTTTTTCTGTACTTCAATATCAGCTTCAATCAGCGCTTTATGGGATACTACTACGTTTTTGAATTCGTGGTTGATCTTAACAACCTTAAATTCCATGGTTTTATTTACGTACTGATCGTAATCTCTAATTGGTTTCACGTCAATTTGAGAACCTGGTAAGAATGCTTCGATACCGAATACATCCACAATCATACCTCCTTTAGTTCTGCATTTAACAAAACCATTGACGATTTCGCCAGTTTCGTTAGCTTTGATAACGCGATCCCATGCTTTGATAACACGCGCTTTTCTGTGCGATAATACCAATTGTCCTGTAGCATCTTCACGTACATCAATCAATACTTCTACTTTATCGCCTACTGCTAAGTTTGGGTTGTAACGAAATTCGTTTAATGAGATAACACCTTCAGATTTTGCATTGATATCAATAATAGCATCTCTATCAGAAATGAATACCACAGTACCTTCAACAACTTCATCGTCCAAGGTGTCAACGAAATTCTCTGCTACTAATTTTTCAAATTCCTGCAATTGTTTTTCATCAACCTCATCAATACCTTCTTGGTAATTGTGCCAGTTAAAGTCTTTCAGGAATTTTTCAGGATTCGCTTTCGCTTCAGATACTACTGGAGCCTCTGCTGTTGGAGCTTCTTCCAACACATCGGAATCTACTTGTTTTGCTTTCGCTTCAGATACTACTGGAGCTTCTGCTGTTGGAGCTTCTTCCAACACATCGGAATCTACTTGTTTTGCTTTCGCTTCAGATACTACTGGAGCTTCTACTTTTGCTTGAGTTGCTTCTTCCGAAACTTCGGAATCTACTTGTTTTGCTTTTTCAGCCATTTAAAATGAATAGGTAATTTTAATAAAATTTTATTTTTTCAAACCTTACTAAATTACGTTTTGTATCCTGTATGCTTTGGAAGATTTTAAGCGATTAACACACAGAAGTGTTATTGATTTATGTTTCGTATTCCTTTTATCTTTCCTATAATTCGCCAAAAGGAGCGCAAAAATACACATTATTGGGCTAATTACCTAAAAATGAACAAACAAAATTCATGTGACTTTTATTAGTAATTTGTGTCTGAATAAGTGTAGAAGAAATCTTAACTACCCATTAATATATTCAGGTTTAGAAATTGACTATCTTAGAGGACATTATTATTAACTATTTAAATTATTTATATATTATGACAGCAAAATCAAAATACCAAGCAGTACTGGATTTAGGCGAAAAGTTAAACATTAAAAACGGTGATGTTACAGAAGAAAACGGCATTTTAAAAGTTAAAGGAACTGCTAACACCCCCTATGAAAAGAATTTGCTTTGGGATAAAATAAAAGAAATTGGTGGCGATAAACCATCTGATATTATGGCGAATATTACCGTAGCAGACGAAAGTGTTTACCACAGACATACTGTGAAAAGTGGAGAAACATTAAGTAAAATAGCAAAGCAATATTATGATAATGCATCTAAATACCAAGCTATTTTTAGTGCTAACACAAACATTTTAAAGAATCCTGATTTAATACATCCTGGGCAGGAATTGGTTATTCCGAATATATAGTTAGGCGTTGGGCGAAATTATAAAACGAATCTTTATTAATTTAAGGGTTCGTTTTTGTTTTACTGAAAACTGGGACCGAGACTGAAACTGAAAACCCATATTTATTCTATACTTTCTTGAGTAATATTTACAAGTTGCAAGATTTTATCAAACTGTTCTTGCAGACTCATGTTGGAATTATCTATTTCAATAGCGTCTTCAGCTATAACTAATGGCGAATCTTCTCTGTTGGAATCTATATAATCGCGTTCCTGAACATTTTTTAAAACAGCCTCGTATGTAACAGCATCCCCTCTTTCAATTAGTTCTGAATAGCGTCTTTCTGCTCTAGTTTCGGCTGAAGCTGTCATGAATAATTTAAGTTCGGCGTCAGGAAAAACAACCGTTCCAATATCGCGCCCGTCCATCACAACACCTTTGTCTTTTCCAAGTTTCTGTTGTTGTTTTACCAATAGTTGGCGCACTTCGGATATTTCAGCCACTTTACTCACAAAATTGGAGACCTCTAAGGTTCGGATATCATTTTCAATGTTTGTACCATTTAAATATACTTCTGCAAAACCAAGCGAATTATTAAACTTGAAACTAATTTTAATGTCATCCAAATTAGCTACAAGTCCGTCAACATTAAAATGATTAGAATCAATAATACCCTGCTGCATCGCGTAATAGGTAACTGCTCTGTACATGGCACCAGAATCTACATATACATAGCCCAAATGTTTTGCAATTTGTTTTGCAACCGTGCTTTTTCCTGTGGAAGAAAACCCGTCTATGGCGATGGTAATTTTTTTCATTTTTATACTTTGAAATGTCTAAAACACTTAAATTTAACAACTGAATACTGCGACTGCATACTTAATTACCGTAAATCTATTTGCAGACCAAAAAAGTTGGCATTGGCGGCACTTGTATATTTTGCATAGGTATAACTAAAGCGCATTTTATTCATTTTTATGGAGATACCCGCAGACAGCCCCGAAAAATTACGCTGGTCCAAGATCCGTAATTCTTCGGCTCTTCTAAAATTATATCCCAAACGGATATTAAACCCACCTTCGGGAAACAGTTCTGCGCCAAAAATACTATGTCGCATCACCTGGCCTAAGAATCCAATTTTTTCATCGGTTTGGTTGCCCCCTAAATCGCTGCTGGTTCTTGCTGGGTTTGGTCTTGCAATGGGCCATTCCTGTAGATTTTCTAAAGTAATATGCCAACGGATGGGTACATTTTCCAAGCGTTGCGACATTCCGAAATCGACTTCAAAAGGTAATTTTTCCCGAAGTCCTGCGTAAGTTGTTATTTGCGTACCGATGTTTCTAATGGCCAAAGCTGCTTGAAAATCCAAACGTTCATCAATATAGATCAGACCCAGATCTGCCGCTACTCCAAAAGACGTGTATTGCTCGAGTTTTGAAGTAATCAGTTTAGCGTTTGCACCAAAATAAAAATCGGAATAGCCTATTTGAAGCGCATACCCAAATGACAGAGCCGTTTCGTTTCCTGAAAACGTTCCTGTAGCATTGCCATCTTCATCATACCCATCAAACGAACCGTAATTTATATAAGTGATGCCCGCATGAAATGTTTGTGTGCGCCTATCAACTGTGTACGCATAAGCCGCTGTGCCGTAACTGATACCACCCAAATAACTGCTGTAATTTAACGCCAATTGATTATCCATTTCCACATTAATGGTGGCGGGGTTATAAAGCGCTTGCGTTACATCATAATCAACGTTTGTTAGCACCTTGCCGCCCAATGCCGCTTGACGAGGCGACGAAACCAAATTCAAAAATTGATAGGTAGACTCCCCTCCAACCTGCGCATGGGCCAAGACACTAACAAATAAACAAAAAAGCGTGATAATTTTCTTTAGCATATTTACGATACAAAGTAAGTAAATCTATCTTAAAACGGAAGCAAGTATCTTTTATTTTAAATCATAAAAAAACCTCGAAACAATTCGAGGCCTTTAACATCTTTTTTAAAGCTTCTTTGCGTTGGCCACTTTTTGGTTTGTGAGCGCTATTTTAATAACATCGCTCATATCGGTGACGTAATGGAAGGTCAAGCCTTTTAGATAATCTTGTTTTATTTCCTCAATATCGCGTCTGTTTTCTTCACAAAGCAAGATTTCCTTGATCCTGGCGCGTTTTGCTGCCAGAATTTTCTCTTTAATGCCACCAACGGGAAGCACTTTTCCACGTAGTGTGATTTCGCCGGTCATGGCTAAGCTTTTCTTCACTTTTCGTTGTGTGAACAGCGATACTAATGATGTAAGCATGGTAACACCTGCACTTGGCCCGTCTTTAGGCGTGGCGCCTTCCGGTACGTGAATGTGCACATTGTATTTTTCAAAAACCTCCGAATCAATTCCAAATGCATCTGCATTCGATTTGATGTATTCCATGGCAATGGTAGCAGATTCTTTCATAACAGTACCCAAATTACCGGTAATGGTCATCGCTCCTTTTCCTTTCGATAAGATAGATTCAATGAACAAAATATCGCCACCAACACTGGTCCAAGCCAATCCTGTAACCACGCCAGCCACATTATTGTTTTCGTACTTATCGCGCTCCAATTTGGGCCCGCCCAATACTTCTATAATATCCTCATTTGAAATTTTAATATTATACGGTTCTTCCATAGCGATGTTTTTCGCCGCATAACGCACCATTTTTGCGATTTGTTTTTCCAAACCACGCACCCCCGATTCACGCGTATAACCTTCCACGATTTTTTCCAATTGTGCCTTGGCAATTTTAAGATGCGCATCGGTCAAGCCATGTTCTTTCAACTGTTTGGGAAGTAAATGGCGTTTACCAATTTCAACCTTTTCTTCAATGGTATAACCGGTAACATTGATGATTTCCATACGGTCCCGCAATGCCGGCTGAATGGTTGATAAATTATTGGAGGTAGCGATGAACATCACTTTTGAAAGGTCGTAACCCATTTCTAAAAAGTTATCGTAAAAATCAGAGTTTTGCTCGGGGTCCAGTACTTCCAACATAGCAGAAGAAGGATCGCCTTGATGCGAATTGGAAAGCTTGTCAATTTCATCCAAAACAAAAACAGGGTTTGAGGTACCTGCTTTTTTTAAACTTTGGATGATACGCCCGGGCATCGCGCCAATATAGGTTTTTCGGTGGCCGCGAATTTCCGCTTCATCGCGCAAACCTCCTAATGAGATACGCACATATTCCCTTCCTACGGCTTCTGCAATGGATTTTCCCAACGATGTTTTACCAACTCCTGGAGGTCCATACAGACATAAAATAGGCGATTTCATATCGTTACGCAATTTTAAAACGGCAAGGTATTCAATAATTCTTCGCTTCACATCTTCCAAACCATAATGGTCGCGGTCCAGAATTTTCATGGCCCGTTTTAAATCGAATTTATCTTTACTGAATTTATTCCAAGGTAAATCCAAAAACAACTCCAAATAATTGCGCTGAATGGAATATTCCGCCACTTGTGGGTTCATGCGTTGCATTTTAGCGAGTTCTTTCTCAAAGTGCTTTGCCACTTTTTCGTCCCACAATTTTTCTGTGGCTCGCTTGCGCATGTCCTCAACCTCTTCATCATGGTTTACGCCTCCCAATTCCTCTTGAATGGTTTTCATTTGTTGGTGCAGGAAATATTCGCGCTGTTGCTGGCTCATGTCCATGTGCACTTTCGACTGGATATCGTTTTTAAGCTCCAACTTCTGGAACTCGATATTCATGTACTTTAGTGTTGCAAGCGCACGTTTTTTAAGGTCATCGATTTCCAATAACGATTGTTTTTCGGCAACCGAAAGATTCATGTTGGACGATACGAAATTGATTAAAAAAGAATCGCTTTCAATATTTTTTATGGCGAATGATGCCTCACTGGGAATATTCGGGCTTTCCTTGATAATGTTGAGTGCCAAGTCCTTGATGGATTCTATGATGGCCAAAAACTCCTTGTTTTTTAAGGCAGGCCGTGCTTCGGGAATGTCCCTGACGGTAGCATTCATATAAGGGTCTTCTGTTAAAACCTCGGCAACTTTAAAGCGTTTTTTCCCTTGGATGATCACCGTTACATTACCATCGGGCATTTTTAAAACACGCAATATTTTGGCAACCGTGCCTATTTCGTGGATTTCTTTTGCAGATGGATTCTCGACAGACTCATCTTTTTGGGCCACCACACCAATTACTTTGTTTCCTTTGTTGGCATCATTGATCAATCGAATTGATTTATCGCGACCTGCGGTGATAGGAATAACCACCCCGGGAAATAAAACCGTATTCCGTAAAGACAAAATAGGCAAGGTTTTAGGGAGTTTTTCATTGTTTATTTCTGCTTCATCTTCAGGTGTCATAAGTGGGATCAATTCTGAATTTTCATCAAAATCCTGCAATGACAAACTGTCAATACTCATAATATTAGATTTCTTCATATATATATTTAGGTCAATCTGTCATTAAAACAAAATCGATCATTTATTATATTTATTCTTAAAAAAATTAAAAACACTGAAAACCAGTAACTTAAAAACATTACAACACATCCAGCCATACTATAATTTCAATAGCTATGCCATTTTTCAAATTCAGAATTCAGAATTTTACAGCTTCCCTGCTTTCTTCAAAATAAACAACAAAACAATTGGTATCAGCAATAAGCCAATCATTAGTAAATTGCTTTCAAAAAGCCACGGTGCTAAAATCAATGTGGTAACAAACCCACCAATGGCGCCCCCAAAATGGGCATCGTGCCCAATGTTCCCTATTTTGTTTTTCATTCCATAAATAGAGTAAAGCAAATAGCCGATACCGAACAAATAAGCAGGAATGGGAATAGGAACAAAAAACAGATACAAACTCATGCCAGGTTGCAACAATATGGCGGCATATAAAATACCCGTTACCGCACCACTGGCGCCCACGGCCGTATAATGGTATTCATCTTTATGGAAATAAAAAGATAGCAGACTTCCAGAAACAAGGCTTACCATATATATTATTATAAAACCCAAGGGTGCCACATAATCAATTACCGGGGCCGCAAAAAAGTAAAGCGTAATCATGTTAAATAGCAAATGCTGTGTATCTACATGTAAAAACCCAGAACTTACCATACGCAGCTTTTCGCCCCGTTGTATGCCACCAACATGAAATTTATATGTGTCGAAAAAAGCATAATCACTAAACCCTTTATAGGAAATAATAACGTTGGCGGCTATAATAATGATGGTGATTAAATCTAGATTGCCCATGAAGTGTAAACGTATAAGTTTAAAATTAACATATATTTGCTGTTGCAAATCTAAAATTAATTCATGCAATTTTTAGCATATATTCTTGTTTATCCCTTTTTATGGTTGGTTTCCATACTTCCGTTTCGGTTACTATACTTGTTTTCTGACGGTTTATATGTTCTACTCTACCACATAATAGGCTATCGTAAAAAGGTAGTTACCAATAATTTGGAACTTGTTTTTCCTAATAAATCCGATCAAGAAATTGCCTCCATCAGAAAAAAATTCTACAAACATTTATGCGATATGTTTTTGGAAATGGCCAAAACCATGAGCATTTCTGAAAAAGAACTGAAAAAACGTTTTTATATTGTTAATCCTGAGGAACTTAAACGCTTGGAGAGCTTGAACAAAAGTATTATTTTGATTTTTGGCCATTATGCCAGTTGGGAATGGTCTATTGTTTTACAGAATTACATCCATTTTAAAGGATTGGCGGTTTATAAAAAGTTAGCTAACAAATATTTTGACAAATTGGTAAGAGACATCCGTTCTAAATTCCATACCGATTTAATTAGTACCAAGGAAACTATCCAGGTCATCAATGAAAATGAAGCCAAAGGCATTAAAAGCATTACTGGGTTTTTAAGCGACCAATCGCCCAGACTTACAAACGATGTGCATTGGGGCAGGTTTATGGGCATTAAAGTGCCCTGTTTTACGGGGGCCGAACGACTTGCCAAAAAACTGGATTTAACCACAGCCTATTTAAAAGTGAGCAAAGTAAAACGTGGCTATTATAAAGCGGAAATTAAAACCTTGGCGGAAAACCCAAACGAGTATGCCGATTACGAGTTAACCGATCTATTTTTAAGGGAAGTTGAAAAACAAATCCATCAAGCTCCTGAATATTATTTTTGGACACATAAGCGGTGGAAGCATAGAGAGTTTTGATAGGGTTTTTATGTTAGCTGTTTGTTAACAAATCATTCTTTATTGGAAACCAATACAAAAATTTTTTATCAGCTATTTCTTTTTTCATTCTTCTAATTCACTGAAATATGAAAATCAGGGTAAAAAACCGGCAAATAGAAAGGAGGTTTGGATTTTAAAAGATGAACCTATTTAAACTTTTGAAAACCAAATTTGAATATTTACTTGTATAGGAGATGATAAATTACTTAGATTTAAATACCACACGTAACTTCCCCCCTCTTGGGAGGGTTAGGGGTGGGTGGAACCTTAAAGAAAATAACGGCTTTGATTGAAATTAGGATATTGAAAAGATTAAAAACCCACCCCTGGCCCCTCCAAGAAGGGAAACACCTCTGGTTTATGTTTCAAATTTTTAAAATCTTTCGTAAATAGCTTTTAATTGATCTCGGCCCTAAAAAGTTTAAATGAGTTCAGTGTATATTTATTATACAACTACAATTATTTATTATACAGCCACAGTGGCTTCTTTTTTGCCGTTGGTAAATCCGTTATCATTAATTCATCCGTATATTACAACCTATACCCGTTAAGTTTGTGTGCTTAAAATCAATGGCACTAAATAAAGTGCGAACCATACCCCCTCAAATGGAAACATTCCTGTTTTAAACGAAACATATTTTTTCTGTTTAGAAACCAAACCATTTTACGATACAAGCTTTTCCATTCCGCAAAAGCGATATCTATAAATTTTCAATACATTTGTTTTTGGTAAAAAAAGCATGTTGTTTAGTTGTGTGTTGTTAAGTAGAAACAACTAAACAACACACAACATTCCATAAACAACAAAAAGTATAAAAATGAAAAACACAGCCTTAACAAAAACCCACGAAGCGCTTGGTGCTAAATTGGTGCCATTTGCAGGTTTTAACATGCCCGTACAATACGAAGGCGTTACAATAGAACACGAAACCGTTAGAAAAGCCGTTGGCGTTTTTGATGTATCGCACATGGGCGAGTTTTTAATTGAAGGCGAATATGCTTTGGAATTGATCCAAAAAGTATCAAGCAACGATGCTTCTAAATTGACCATTGGTAAAGCGCAATACAGTTGCATGCCAAACGAAACTGGTGGTATAGTGGACGACTTGATTATTTATAAAATAAAAGAAGACACCTATTTATTGGTGGTGAATGCCAGCAACATTGAAAAAGACTGGAACTGGATTCAGTCTAAAAATACTGTAGGTGCTACCATGCGCGATTTAAGCGATGATTATTCCTTACTTGCCATCCAAGGGCCAAAAGCGGTTGAAGCGATGCAATCGTTGACAAGCCATGATTTATCTTCCATCAATTTTTACAATTTTATTATGGGTGATTTTGCAGGTATCGAGCATGTTATTATTTCGGCAACGGGTTATACAGGCAGTGGCGGTTTCGAGATTTATTGCAAAAACAGCGAAGTGAAACACGTTTGGGACAATGTATTTGAAGCTGGAAAAAGCTTTGGCATCAAACCAATTGGGTTGGCAGCTCGTGATACTTTACGTTTAGAAATGGGCTATTGCCTTTACGGAAACGACATTAACGACAGCACCTCACCTATCGAGGCTGGTTTGGGTTGGGTAACAAAATTCACCAAAAACTTTACTAATTCCGAAGCTTTAAAAAAGGAAAAAGAGCAAGGTCCAGAACGTAAATTAGTAGCTTTTGAATTGGACGAACGTGGTATTCCGCGTCATGATTACGATATTGTGGATAGCAACGGAAGCAAAATAGGCATCGTAACTTCTGGCACCATGTCGCCAAGTTTGGGTAAAGGCATCGGTTTAGGGTATGTGCCCACTGTGTTTTCTGAAGTTGGAAGTAAAATTTATATTCAAATCCGTAAAAATGCCATACCAGCAACGGTAGTAAAATTGCCGTTTTACAAGAAATAAATATGCACGATTTCCAAGCCATCCTAAATGATATCCATAGCAACATCATTAAAACCAAAGACAAAGGTGTCGTTGCTTCTTACATCCCCGAATTGGCGCATGTTGATAAAAATAATTTTGGGATCCATTTAAGAACTGCCGACGGAAACCACTATGGTGTGGGCCATTTTAACAAACCTTTCTCCATCCAAAGTATTTCAAAAGTATTGGCACTCGCCAAAGCCATTTCGTTTAAAGGAAATGACGTTTGGAAACGTGTGGATGTGGAACCTTCCGGAAACCCCTTTAATCATTTGTCCCTGTTGGAATTGGAAAACGGCATTCCCCGAAACCCATTAATAAACGCAGGCGCCCTTGTAATTGCCGATATCTTAATTTCGCATTTAAAAAACCCTAAGGAAGACTTTTTAAATTTTGTAAGGGACTTAGCAGGCGATCCTTCCATTAGTTATAATGAACAAGTTGCACAATCTGAAAAAGCAACGGGATTTAAAAATTATGCAGCGGCAAACCTTTTAAAATCCTTTAAAAATCTTGAAAATAGCGTGGATGATGTCTTGGATTTTTATTTTCATCAATGTTCCATAGAAATGAGTTGCAGCCAGCTATCCAAAGCATTTTATTTGTTTGTGAATAAAGGTAAATGCCTGATGGACAAAGCACACCTTACCGAAAGCCAGGCAAAGCGTGTGAATGCCGTTATGCTTACCTGTGGGTTTTATGACGAAGCTGGCGAATTCGCTTTTGAGGTCGGTTTACCCGGGAAAAGTGGTGTGGGCGGTGGCATTGCAGCATTGCTCCCAAACCATTTTGTAATTACTACTTGGTCGCCCGGATTGAACAGAAAAGGCAATTCCCAATTGGGCATGAAAGCGTTAGAGCAATTCACCTCTAAAACGAAACTATCTATTTTCTAGAATAATTCCAGTGAAGCCGTTTGATTTATGATTAAGAAAGAAGATAAACATAGAATCCTTATTTTAGGCGCCAGCGGTTTTTTGGGCAATGCCATTTATAAGGAACTCTGCCCCTATTTTAAAACTTTTGGCACCTACAACACCAGCCACGGCCAATGGGAAAAGAACCACCAATTTTTTCAGTACAATTTTGAAGAAGACGATGTTTACAAGATCCTCGAAATTGTAAAACCAACCATCATTATTTCGGCACTTCGGGGCGATTTCGCAACCCAGTTTATAGCCCACAAGCACCTTGCGGAATATGTGTATTCAAAAAAAATAAAAATCATCTTTTTATCATCTGCCAATGTTTTTGATGCGTACAGCAAATACCCAAGTTATGAAGAAGACAAAACCCTGAGCAACAGTGTGTACGGGCATTTCAAAATTAAAATCGAAAACATGCTGTTGCGCCTACCAAAAAAACAAGTCGCCATTTTAAGGCTTCCCATGGTTTTCGGAAAACAATCTCCCAGAATTCAGGAAATTATTCAAAATATACAAGAAAAAACGCCGATTGAAGTATTTCCGAATTTAATAATGAATGTAACCACAGAGGCTAAACTAACCCTTCAAATCCATTACATCATTAACCGAAACAAATCGGGTGTTTTTCATTTGGGCAGTATCGATTTGGTGCACCACGACGAGTTTATAACCGACATCACAAAAACTTTAGGCCTTACCAACGCCATTTACAAACACGTGTACACCACCAACGACGACCGTTATCTGGCCGTATTGCCAAAGTTCAATTTGCTCCCAAAAAACCTTCAATTAATAAGTCAGGATATTATAACCGAACTAGGAATTTAAGGCATTTGGGCGTTCCCCTGCGGGTCGGGTTTTCCCTTCCAAGTCCTCGCTCCTGCGTCGCTGTGGGCTTTCCAGTCCAACCCCTAACGCAGGCGTACTTGCAATGTAACCGCAAACTCCTAAGATTTTCACAACCTGCAAGGTTTCTGTATAAGACCTGACAGGTTTTTAAAACCTGTCAGGTCTAAAATAAATCAATTAACAAATGTTTTTAATTTGAAATCACTAAATTTACATTTCACATAAAAATCCATTATTATGAGCAAACTTTCAGCAGAAGACATAGAAAAAAGATTATTGAACTTCCCAGATTGGGAGTATTACGATGATGCCCTACACGCCGAATTTGAATTCGGAAACTTTAAGGACTGTTTTAGTGCCATGAGCCGAATTGCATTTGAATGCGAGGCGCTAAACCATCACCCCGATTGGTCCAATGTATATAATGTGCTTACCATTTCACTCTCAACACATTCCGCTAACGGAGTTACCGAAAAAGATTTCAAACTGGCAAAAGCCATTGATGCGATTGTGGAACCAGAAGATGAGGATTAAACTCCAGTAATCAGTTTACAGTATATCACATTATAAAAATCAACATCTGTTATTTCAATCCATGGAATTTTCTAAATTTGCACGGTTAAAAAAACTTTTAACTTTTAACTTTTAACTTTTAACTTTTAACTTTTAACTTTTAACTTTTAACTTTTAACTTTTAACTTTAGTATGGGAAGAGCTTTTGAATTTAGAAAAGCACGTAAAATGAAGCGTTGGTCTGCCATGAGCAAAGCATTTACACGTATTGGGAAAGATATTGTAATGGCTGTAAAGGAAGGCGGTCCCGACCCTGCAAGCAATGCCCGTTTAAGAGCCGTTATGCAAAACGCCAAGTCTGTAAACATGCCAAAAGACACCGTAGAACGTGCCGTGAAAAAGGCAAGTGAAAAAGGACAAGGCGATTATAAGGAAGTTGTTTTTGAAGGCTATGCTCCTCATGGAATTGCTATTTTGGTTGAAACCGCCACCGATAACAATACCAGAACCGTAGCCAATGTACGCAGCTATTTTAACAAATGCGATGGCAGTTTAGGTACGTCGGGTTCGGTGGTGTTTATGTTCGACCATACGTGTAATTTCCGTATTAATGCTGAAGGATTGGATGCCGAAGAAGTAGAATTGGAATTTATAGATTACGGTGCCGAAGAAGTTTTTGCCGATGAAGACGGTATTTTAATTTATGCTCCGTTTGAAAATTTTGGAGCTATCCAATCGGCATTGGAAGAAAAAGGCATTGAAATACTTTCCTCTGGTTTTGAGCGTATTCCGCAAGTAACCAAAGCACTTACTCCAGAACAAGCTGCCGATGTTGAAAAACTTTTGGAAAAATTAGATGACGATGACGATGTTCAGAACGTGTACCACACTATGGAGGAAAGCGAAGATTAATTAAAAAAGAGCGCTCAAAACACTCTTTTTTGTTTTAAACCAATCCATGAAAGACAAAAACAGAATCAAATGGGGCATTATAGGCTGTGGCAATGTTACCGAAGTTAAAAGTGGCCCTCCTTATAAATTAACCGAAGGTTTTGAACTCGTGGCAGTGATGCGGCGTGACGAAGCAAAAGCAAAAGATTATGCTAAACGGCACGGCATTAAAAAATACTATACCAATGCCGATGATTTGATCAATGATCCAGAAGTGGACGCTATATACATAGCAACGCCTCCAGATACCCATAGACTTTATGCTTTAAAAGTGGCCGAAGCCGGAAAAATTTGCTGCATAGAAAAACCCATGGCACCCAGTTATGCCGAAAGCCTGGAAATATATAATGCTTTTAATGAAAAGAAAATCCCTTTGTTTGTTGCCTATTACAGGCGTTCATTGCCTCGATTTACAAAAATTGATGAGTGGCTAAAAAACAATGAAATTGGCGACGTCAGGCACATCAATTGGCATTACAGTAAACCTGCTAGCGACTTGGACAAGTCTGGCGATTACAATTGGAGAACGGATGCTAAAATTGCTCCGGGTGGCTACTTTGATGATCTAGCAAGCCATGGTTTGGATTTGTTCAATTTTTTGTTGGGAGACATCAAAGAAGCCCATGGCATTAGTTTAAATCAGCAAAACAACTATTCAGCAAAAGATGCCTTTACGGCCTGTTGGTTGCACGGAAACAGCATCACGGGTTCTGGAACTTGGAATTTTGATTGTGCCGATTCGGTAGATAGCGTGACCATCTATGGAAGTGAGGGTAAAATTGAGTTTTCAATATTCCATGAAAATCCTATCATTTTAACCAATAAAACAAAAAACGAAGCGCTTTTTATTGAAAACCCGAAGCATATCCAATTGCTCCACGTTGAGGGCATGCGCAATGTGCTCATTCATAAAAATCATACCCATCCCTCCACCGGACTTTCCGCGCTCCATGCCAATTGGGTTATGGATAAAATTCTTGGTCAAATTTAAGCCCGAAAAAGATTTAAAAAAAAAGCTACTTCAAAATTGAGGTAGCTTTTTTATTTGTGGGCTAGTAATGTTTCTTTTTATGAACAAAGAGTTCTTTACTTTATGTTTCATTTTCTAACACTGCAAATATAATCCAATTTTTATGCCATACTAATAATGTTTCTAAATGAACTGGTTTAAACTTTCTTCAATTGGCAGCAAAATGATATTCTTCGCTTCAATCAGAAAAGTTTAAACCAGTTCAATAAAACAGATTACTTTTTTAAGTAACTTTTGCTTAATATTACAGTCATACTATTCAATACGAAAAAAAAAACATTTTTTTATGAGCAAAACCCTTTCATCAGCAAAAGCCAATTTTGGCACGTTGCCCGTGTTTTTAACCGCCATATCAACCATTCTTGGTGCGGTTATGTTTTTGCGTTTTGGCTTCGCAGTTGGTTCCGTTGGTTTTATGGGCACCTTGCTTATAATATTCATCGGTCATTTGGTTACAATACCTACAGCAATGGCATTAGCTGAAATTGCGACCAACCAAAAAGTTGAAGGCGGTGGTGAGTATTTTATAATTTCAAGGTCTTTTGGCGTGAACATTGGTGCCGCTATTGGTATAGCTTTGTATTTATCGCAGGCCATTAGTGTCGCTTTTTATGTCATTGCGTTTGGCGAAGCTTTTGAAGCCATAAAACCATGGGTAATAACCGAATTCGGTTATGATATTTATGACAATCGATTGTTTACCATACCTGCGTTGTTATTGTTAATAAGCCTTATGGTTACAAAGGGTGCCGATGTAGGCATGAAAGCATTGTATGTGGTGGTTGCTATTTTAGCAGTATCACTTGTTCTATTTTTTATGGGATCTACCGAATATGCCCAAGTTTTTGATAGCTCACAAATGTTCAACAACATAGAATCTGATAAAGGATTCTTTTATGTTTTTGCCATTATTTTCCCCGCATTTACCGGTATAACTGCCGGTGTAGGGCTATCGGGAGATTTAAAGGACCCAAAAAAGTCAATTCCAATGGGAACATTGGCAGCAACCATTATTGGAATGGTTATATATGTATTTATAGCCTATAAGCTAACCGTATCTGCAAGTCCTACCGATTTGGTGACCGACCAACTCATTATGGGTAAAATCGCTTTATGGGGCCCCATTATCCCCATCGGTTTAGCTGCCGCAACCATTTCATCTGCCCTAGGTTCTTTTATGGTGGCTCCAAGAACATTGCAAGCCATTGGAGGCGATAAAGTTTTCCCTAACAAAAGTGTTAATTTTTGGGTTTCAAAAGGCACTAAAAAAAACAACGAACCCAGAAATGCAACCATTTTAACGAGTGTGATTGCCATTGTGTTTGTTTTAATGGGCGATGTGAATGCCGTGGCAGAAGTTATATCTATGTTTTTCATGGTTACCTATGGGTCATTATGCCTTATCTCGTTCCTGCAACATTTTGCGGCCGACCCATCTTACCGTCCATCTTTTAAATCAAAATGGTATTTATCCTTATTAGGTGCTGTTATGAGTATTTACCTAATGTTTAAAATCAATACGCCATACGCTATAGCTGCAATTGCGTTAATGGTGATTTTGTACTTTTATATCTCAACAAAGAGCGTCAATAAAAAAGGGATGGCCAACATATTCCAAGGTGTTATTCATCAATTTAGTAGAAGAATGCAGGTGTTTTTGCAAAAAGCCGATAAAGATAATACCGAAGACAATTGGAGACCAGCTGTTCTATGCCTATCAAAAGACAGCTTTGAGCGTTATGGCGCCATGGAAATGATGAAATGGCTATCAGATCGCTATGGTTTTGGAACCTATATCCATTTTGAAAAAGGTTATTTTTCCGCAGAAACAAAGAAAATTGCGGCTGAAAAACTAGACAAGCTGATAAATACGGCTTCCATTAGTAAATCCAATGTGTTTTTAGAAACCCTCATTTCGCCATCAAATACGGCTGCCATTATTCAGGCCATCCAACAACCAGGTATATCGGGCCAACCCAATAACATGATGCTTTTTGAATATAAAAAAGGTGAAAAAGAATGGTTAACCGATATAATCGATAATTATAGTATATTGAAAACTGCTAAATACGATTTATGCATTTTGGCAAGTTCCGATAAAGGCTTTGGATACAAAAAAGACATCCATGTTTGGATACGTAAGGAAGATTATGAAAATGCTAATTTGATGATTTTATTGTCTTATATTATTTTAGGGCATTCGGATTGGAAAAAAGGTGAAATCAAACTTTTCGCCACCTTCCCTAAAGAACATTTACAACAAGAATTAGATCATTTAATTAAATTAACAAGCTCTGGCAGACTTCCAATATCTGCCAACAACATTCGGGTATTGCCCCTAGATACTGATAAAAACCGGGTAGATATTATTAATGAATATTCTATGGATGCCGATTTAACGCTAATCGGTTTTCATGATAGCATGATGAAAGTAGACAGGGGCACGGAATCTTTTGATGCGTATGATAAAATTGGTAACGTATTGTTTGTAAATACATTAACCTCTAAGTTTATAAAGTAAGTCAACTGTTTGTTTAAAAAGGTGAAGATGATTATAATACTTTCACCTTTTTAAATTTTAAATATCATCGGCATGGGTTGTTGCCTCGAAAATTTCAGCATATTTTAAATCTTTAAACCAATAGGATGAAGATATTATTGAAAACACAATAAAGTTGGTACCCGATTCTTCTTTATTCAATTGCCAAATAATATTTTTTGCTTCTTTAAATTCCTCGCTTTCCAATTGTTCGTGGTACAGCCTATTGATTAATGCATTTTTAGGCATGCTTTTAGCCAATAATCGTATTAGGGCAGATTCGGTTTCTAATTCAAAAACAGTCAAATCTTCAGCATTTTCAGTGCTTATTTTAATTTTAAACTGAACAGCTTCTGGGTGCGGAAATTTACCATTATAGGTTTCATAAAGTAATTGTGTCACATTAAAAAATTCTTCATGCAAGGATAAATCGGGATATTCTTCCCATATTTTTTCTTCTAGCATTTCATTCGATAAATTTTCAATCTGCCCTGAGTTCAATCGTTCATTAAAAATATACCTCAAAATAATTATAGCTGCATCTACGGGTTCATTTTCAGAAAGCAATATTAAGCAAGTCTCTTTTAATTCTTCTGAAGAAATATCGCCTACATTACCATAATCCATTAATTCAAGTAATACTTTGTAGTTATTGGGATTCCAAGCATTTGGCAACTCTGTAATTGTTGAAAATTTTATAAGTTCTACTTTAAAAATGGGGGTCATAAATAATTATCTTATAAGTTAAAAAACAATATCTGTCTCAAAAGGTTCAGACCACTTAGATGCTTCATTAATAGCAGGCACCAATGTGGCGAATACTTCTAATTTTCTGGTATGGTACGAATGACTGCCGTGTAAGTTACCAAGTTTTAAAGCTATAGGTGTTTCAATAATATTGTTGCTGTTGCCAGAAGAAGCGTTAATGGCTATCATTTCCTTTCCTAACAAATCATCCTTTCCATCTAGTTGCATTCCAAAAAATGTACTGTCGTCCCAATTGCTCACTATTATGGGGACATCTGGTTTTCCATGAACGTCATAAACAAAAAGGTATAATAAATACTCCATTTTTAGCGACATGTCTAAATGGTGGAATTCTATTTGTGTCACAATAATAATGTCGCTAATATTATCCCCTACGTCTATAGTTTTAGGAATATGCTTTAGTGTTACAGATTCTATTTTAGCCATTGGTATATTGTTTAGATTTGCGTTTTATTCATGATTTTTTTCTTAATAGATAAAAGGATACCAACCAATAGACCTACACCAAAACTCCCCAGAATAACCAATACACGTGATATCGAGAGTTTCCAAAAGAAAAATTTCACATCGATAACTTCTGCATTTTGAAGTGAAAAAATCACTATAATGGCAGCAAATAAGAGTCCTACACTAGTTCTGAATTTCATGATTGTTATTTTTTTATAATTTGAGATTTATCATTTAATCCTTCAACTTTAATTTCAGGATTACCGTAAACATATACATAGCTTCTGCCCTTAGCGTACAGAGTTAAAAGCTTACTGGCTCTCACATAAATATCCGATGTGTTAGAAGCATTTATGTTTACATTCGTAGCCAATAAATCTTTTGCTTTAACATCAGTAGAACCGGATGTAATCAAGTTTAAATTATCGCAGTTCCCTTCAATATTCATATCTGCCTTTTTACTCATTGTTAAATCGAGATTATCTGTAGAAAGACTTCCTTTTAAAAAGGACTTATCATTTAAGCTCATGGTTGAATTAATACTTCTTAAATTCAATTTTCCTTTAGATGAATTGTTTAACTGAAGCGAAAATACTTCTGAATTAATGTCTAAATCGAATTCTGAGCCATCAAGAGATATAAGTGATAAGTCTTTTGAATTGATAACATTTTGACCTTTAAGTTCTGAATCGTTTTTTAGTGTAATTTTATTCAATTCTGTACAGTTTAAATAAATTTCCAATGATTTACTAGAGGTTATTTTATTTGATGTATAAATTCTCAATACACTATCTATCACTTCAAATTTAATCGTGTTTACTAGGTTAGAATCCGTTTTCAACCTAAAACCTTCTGAAACCGATTGCATAATATTAATTTCTAAACCGTCTGAAATTTCTACTTCGTTAAAAGCATCCAAGTCATCAAATATTTCAATGACTTCTTTGTTTCCTTTTATTTTTTCCTTTTTTTGTGCATTTACATTAAAGGATGATAAAATGATTAGTGTTAATATTAGTGTTTTCATTTGTGTTCTCATTTTTTGAAAAATTTAATTTGATTATTACTGTAATGCATTAAGCTTTTTTAGTTACTCGTGTATCAACCAGTTCGTTAATAGGTATTACTACTACATCATCTTTTACCTTGATACTTATGCAAATATTGTCTATGGATATTATTTCCCCTGTAATAGTATCTAAAGAGATGGTTTGACCAACTTCAAAATTTCGTTTTGAATAAAAAGAAAATAGTAGACTTTTTATAACGTCTCTAGACCCGAAACCAAACCCTATGGCTATAGTCAATAAAAAAGCTCCTAAAATTATTGTCAGGTTATTGGTTATGATTTCGGTATTTATACCAGCTTGATTTAAAGCAGTTATGGTAATGGTTATAATAATTACATAGAATACTAAGGAGCTTATTACACGTTCGCCCATTAAATCGAACGATTCAAAAATACCTTGAATGGCTTTTTTAACAAAATTAGCTATGTACAAGCCAACCATGAATAAGGCAATGGCGCTAAAAAGTTGTGGCAAATAACGAAGTAAATTTCCAATTTCGATAGAAACTATTTTCCAATCCATAACATCTGATGCAATTATTAAAACCACTAAGTATAAAATCCATTTAACGAAGGCGACAATAACATTAGTAACATTAAATTTTAAATCGGCTTTACCGAATAGATTTTTTTGATTGATAACTTCGGTTAATATATCTACTTTAGCAAAATTCAAGGCACGTTTTAATGCAAAAGCAATTATTTTTGTTATTATCCATCCAACCAAAAGTATTAAAATAGCAAACACTATTTTTGGCCCTACAATGGCAATATCACTTGCCATTTGATTAACAGATTCAAACATTAATTCTTTAATTCCTGTAACAGTTTCCATGTTTTTATAGTTTATTAGTTAATTAATCTTTTTTCTTCTTCCCAAAAAAAGTCTTTGCTGCATTTGAATAATTAGATGTGAATAAATCGGTTATATCCATAAACAATCTAATTCTAGCAACATCAGCCATGACTTTAGTTTTTAGTTCCTTTGGCACTTCCTGTGGCGGTTCTGCAATTTTTTTGAATGGGTTTTCCATTTGTTTTATCTTAAATCGTTATAAGCCTCTATTAATCTTGCTTTGGCTCTTTTTAATCTCATTTTTACGGCACTCTGACTAATTTCCAAAACAGTCATAATATGTTTTATTGAAAAATCGTCTTGATACTTTAGTAAGAGTATCATTTTATCTTCTGGAGCTATAACTTCTAAAGCCTTTTTTAAAGTTTCTTCTTTTAATAGAAATAATGAGGAATCATCTACTTCTATTTGCAATGGGTTATAATCTTCAACGTCTATATTGTTAGTGCTAACTTTTTTTAAAACATGTTTATTTACATAATCTACACACATATTATATGTAAAGGCATAAAGCCATGTAGAAAATTTTGACTTGCCTTGAAATGATGATAACTTCTGAAATAGTTTCACAAAAACGTCTTGGGTTAAATCTTCTGCCTCAACTCTTGTTTTAGTAAACCCATAGCATTTGTTGTATACTAAATGAGAATACCTTTCATATAAAATCCCAAAAAGAATATCGTTTTTTGTCTTAACAATTTTTTCTACAAGTTCCTCGTCTAAAAGATTTTGGAATTCGTCATTTGTTTTCAAGGTGCTTTTAATTAGTTATTATTATTATTATTATGACTGGAGTATTTTAAAAAAGTCACTTATTAAAAATTATAATACAAAAAATAGGGAGTTAAACCTCTATAAATGAGATAAACTAAAGGTAGGTATAATAGAAGAGTATTTGTTAAATTTAAGTTTGAATATACTAAGAATAATCAGGTATTTTTCCTTTTACACCTTTAAAAAAGTGGTGCATAAATTCAAAATCCGCTTTTATATCATCGGTAGGATAAAAAGGTTCTGAAATTTTATTTTGCTTGTTTTCAAAATCGAGGGTAAACATAATGATGGGGACGTTTGCTTTTTTCGCTATAAAGTAAAAACCAGTGCGCCATTCTTTTACTTTTTTACGGGTGCCCTCAGGGGCCATGGTCATTCTAAACTCTTCTTTTTCATGGAATAGTTTGGCAATGGCATCCACCTTGTTTTCGTTGTTCTGCCTGTTTATTGGAGCGCCACCTAAAGCCTTAAAAAACCATCCAAAAGGAAAAATAAACAACTCTTTTTTGCCAACAAAATTTGTTTTAAGGTTTAATACGGCACGTAATAGAACACCTATGTAGAAATCGTGCCAACTAGTATGTGGCACCGCTATAATGACCGCTTTTTTAACAGTATCTTGAGACATATTGGTGTTGCCAACCACTTTCCATCCTAAAATTTTAAAATAAATAAGTTTTGCCAACCATTGCATCTACATTTTTTGATAAAGTTCCTTAAGCTTTTTTGAAGTGATGGTGTTTCTCCAATTCTTGCCTATGGCATTTTCCCATAGAGGTACTAGGTTTAATGCGATGTTTATCATAATATCAAATTCTTCATCACTTAAATTGGCGCAAATGCCTTGTGGTAATTCAACTTTATGGATTCTTTTCATCTCTTTAAACAATTTGACACCTTCAGGATAAAACTCTTCCAAGTGGTCAAAAACGATGCAATTCCCTATTCCATGCTTTACGCCCAAAAGATACGCTAGACCATAACTCATAGCATGCGCCACACCTACTTGCGAGTAAGCAATGCTCATGCCCCCATGCCATGAAGCCATCATGAGTTTTTCTTGCGATTCTTCTTCAGATAAGGTATCATCCAAAAACAGTTCTTTACATAGCTGTAAAGATATATCTCCATAAGTTTGACTGAATGTATTTAGATAGGTACCGCTTAAAGATTCAATACAATGGATGTAGCAATCCATACCCGTGTAGAACCATTGGTTCTTCGGTACATCTTTGGTCAGTTCGGAGTCTAATATAACTTGATCGAAAGGTGTGAAATCTGAATTTATACCCAATTTTTTTTCGGGACCTGTTAGCACCGTCGTTCTAGAAACTTCAGCACCCGTACCAGATATGGTTGGAATACCCACATGGTAAATGGCCGCATTTTTAACCAAGTCCCAACCTTGGTAATCTTTGGCTTCGCCTTCATTGGTCAGCATAATGGAAACCGCTTTTGCCAAATCTAAAATAGAGCCACCGCCAATACCAATGATTCCGGAAGGAAGTGCTTTGGTCATCAAAATAATATCCTCCACCAAAGCATCCACTTGAGATGTTTTTGGTTCTTCCTTAGTGGATATGAAGATTATTTTGTCATCATACGAAAGCTGGATACGAGAGGTAATCCATATATTGTTTTTAAACACATCATCTATCAAATAAATAAATGGAGCGTTCATACTTAAGCGTTTTGGGGCCAAAATTTCACTTAACTGATTGAAACTACCTCTGCCAAAAACAACTTTTGACACCATTGGAAAGTTTTTATAACTCATTCAAAATGTTTTCTAATTCAAAATGTAAAAATAATACTATTTTGATTTTACTGATATAAATATTCTTGTTTTTGAAAAATTTATTCAAAGTATTAATCCAATAATTGTAATAAATCCCTTAAACTGCTTATTGTTTTATATGCTTTTCCATTGGTTTCCTTCTCGGTTACTTGTTCGTGTGCCCAAGTGGTATGAAACGGTACATGAATGGCATGGGCTTTTATGTTTATTAACGGTAAAACATCCGATTTCAGTGAATTCCCTATCATTAAAAATTCTGAGGGTTTGATGTCCAGATGATTCAATAATTTGGAATAATTTGCTTCTTTCTTATCACTTAAAACCTCAATATGATGAAAATATTTTGTCAACCCAGATTTCTCAAGTTTTCGTTCTTGATCCAGTAAATCGCCTTTGGTAGCTAAAATAATGCGGTATTTTTTTGAAACTATTTTTAAAACATCTTCAACGCCATCCAATAATTCCACAGGTTTGTTGAGCATATCCTTACCAATATTCAATATGGCTTCAATGGCTTTTGTTGAAATGTTATAATTAGATTGCTCCAAAGCACTTTCTACCATGGATAAAACAAAGGCTTTAATGCCATAACCGTACATGGGTAAATTATCAATTTCCTTTTTAAAAAGCTCTTGATCTATGGTGTTCAAGGTTTCATATTCAGATAACAACTTACCGAACTCAATCTCAGCTTCCCTGAAATAAGTTTCATTTACCCAAAGTGTGTCATCGGCATCAAATCCAATTACTTTTATGTTATCGTAATTTATTTTCAAATTATTTAATTGGTTTTATTATTCAGATAAAAAGAGATTCCTTTTTTCAAAGGAATTATTTCCATAATTTCTTGGCACGTTCCAAATCTTCTGGGGTGTCAATTTCAACACCTTGCACATCGGTCTCTACCATTTTAATACGTTTACCATACTCTAAATAACGAATGCACTCAATTTTTTCCGAAGCTTCCAAAGGTAACATGGGCAATCTATAAAAATCTAAAATAGCTTCCTTTCTAAAAGCGTAAACACCTTTATGCTTGTGGTATTTTGCACCTACATGTGGATCTCTTGGATATGGAATGGGACTTCTTGAAAAGTATAAAGCGAAATTTGATTTATCAACAATAACTTTTACCGTATTAGGGTTGTTTATTTCTTCCGAATCTGTAATATGAACCATTAAAGAAGCCAAATCGATACTTTTTTCTTGGTCGTCCCTAAAAACGTCTATGAGTTTTTTCAAGGATTCCTTTTCGGTAAAAGGTTCATCGCCCTGAACATTGATTACAATATCTATATCCATAAATTCCACAGCTTCTGCTATTCTGTCGCTGCCGCATTCATGCTCTTTTTTGCTCATTAAAACCTTACCACCATTATTTTTAATTTCATTGAAAATGATGTCGCTATCGGTCACAACAAAAACATCAT
Source organism: Mariniflexile sp. (assembly GCF_052728615.1). NCBI lineage: Bacteria > Pseudomonadati > Bacteroidota > Flavobacteriia > Flavobacteriales > Flavobacteriaceae > Mariniflexile > Mariniflexile sp. The sequence goes on from NZ_JBFVFE010000006.1 coordinate 111,934, forward strand.
CAAACAAATTGGTGGCTACCGTGGCTTCATAAGTACGTAGAATGACCGTTTTGCCCCCAAGATCTTGCATGAGTTTCCCAGGAAAACGGGATGCACTATAACGTGCCGGAATCATTGAAATTATTTTCACGTGTTTAAAATATTGTTTTTTATCGGTCACCTGTTACTTCCATATAATCATTTCCTTGCGTAGCGAGAACTCGTTATGGAAGTTTCATCTATAGATATTAATCGGTGTCAAAAATATGATATTTATTGTGGTTTTTGGTTTTAGTGAGTCTAAATTTTTATAAATGTATTAGGATTGATTGTTACACAAAGGTTTTTTCTCGCAAAGGCGCAAAGCCGCAAAGGTAATGCTGAAAACTGTAACTGAAAACTATCTTAAGCTTCTTCAAAAAAATCATCCTTAAAGCCAATAAGATACAATTTTTCCTTGGCTCTGGTTACAGCTGTGTATAACCAACGCAAATATTCTTTGTCAATCCCATTTGGTAAATAAGGTTGCTCCACAAAAACGGTGTTCCATTGGCCACCTTGCGATTTGTGACAGGTAATGGCATACGAGAATTTCACTTGCAGCGCATTAAAATGTTTGCTCGCTTTTACTTTTAAAAACTTTTTATAGTTGCTGGTTTCGTTCTCAAAATCCTTCATGACTTCTTGATAGAGTCTATTGGAGTCTTCATAAGACAGAGAAGGTGTTTCAGATTCGATAGTATCTAAAAGTAAAACCGTTTCAAAAGGAAGCATTTTAGGATAATCGACCATACGGATTTTTACTTCCGCAAAGCGAAAACCATAAAGTTCTTCCATTCTAAAAATCTCTAAAACTTCAATAATATCGCCATTGGCTATAAACCCCGCTTCGGTAGTTGGTTTGATCCAAAAATAATTATTCTTCACCACCATTAAATAATCTCCCGAAGACAATTCACTTTCATTGAATAAAATCCGGTTTCTAATTTGCTGGTTGTATAAATTGGCTCGTTTGTTACTTCGCACAATAATGGCGGTTTCCTCATTACCCAAATCGCTATAACAATCGTTTATGGCGTCCATAATTTCATGACCATCAATAAGCCTAACGATGTCTTTATAAGGTGTCAAATCGAACTTAAACGCATCGTTTACACCGTTTGACAACGCTTCGCGAAGCACGGTGGCATTGGCAAGAATTCCAGAATCCTGTTCCTGCCTCACCACTTCATCCAACTCCATTTTAGTGACTTCCTTGTTGTAATTTAAAGCCAGCAGGTTTTCATCTAAAGCAGGACTTATATCCAGTTTTACAGGCGGCAATTGTGCGGTGTCTCCAATAAACAACAATTTACATTGGTGGCCCGAATACACATACTGCATCAAATCGTCCAACAGCGAACCATTTTCAAAGAGTTTAGAATCTCCCGGAGTATCGGGTATCATAGAGGCTTCATCCACAATAAAAATCGTGTTTTTATGCTTATTGGGTTGCAAAACAAACGATACGCCCCCTCCTTTTTCCTTTTTAGGAAAATAAATTTTTTTGTGGATGGTAAATGCCTCTTTTCCAGAATAATTAGAGATTACTTTCGCCGCCCTACCCGTTGGTGCCATGAGTACAGCGCTTTTTTTGGCTTTCCATAAATTGTTCACAATAGTACCAACAATGGTGGTTTTACCCGTACCAGCATAGCCTTTAAGCACATAGAGCGCATTTGGAGCGGAGTTAAAGATAAAATCAGCTAATTGCTGTAAAACAATATTTTGCTTTATAGTGGGTTTAAACGGAAACTGTTGATTTATAAGCGAATAAAATTCTGGAGCGGTCATTTAAATGGGTAAATTACAAATTATTCAAAGATAGAAATGATTTTTAGTCTCAATACGTTTTAACGATTAAAAAAAAATTGTAGATTTGCGAAAGACCTTTAATAAACTATTTAATTAAAAAACTATTATGCTGAAATTTATTCTTATTGCTGTTGCAGTTATACTGCTTACAATTGGCTTGGTTAAGTTAGTTGATAAATTCATCCCTTCAAAATTTAAGCCTGTGTTAAAAATAGTGCTATGGGTATTGATTGCATTCCTTGGTTATCAAACATACATGTCTATTTACACCCCTATTTTATTCAACAAAGAAAAGAACAAGCGGTATGCCAAAGTCATTGAAAATTTAAAAGATATAAGGGACGCTGAGTTGGCACACAGACAGGTTACAGGGAAATTTACAGATAATTTTGATGAATTGGTTAAATTTATTGAAACTGCCAAATACACCATCACGCAACGTCGCGACTCGAGTGTTTTGGATGTTGCAATGACTAAACAGTTTGGAGTGGACTCGTATAAAGATATTGTTATTGTTGATACTTTGGGATTTGTTCCAGTAAAAGATTCCTTATTCAAAAACTCTACTAGATATAAAACAATGATGAACGTTCCTGTTGGAAAACCTGGCGAAAAGTTTAAATTGCAGGCAGGTTTTATCGACCAGAACGATATAAAAATTGCTGTTTTTGAAGCTTCAGTAAAAAAAGACGTTTTATTATATGACTTAGATAGAGATTTGGTAATCCAAGAAAACCAAGTGATTTCAGTTGATGGCGTTAATGGCGATGTTTTAAAAGTAGGTTCTATGAGCGAAGTTAATACCAATGGAAATTGGCCAAAAACCTATGGCTCCAACGAATAAAATTTCAAGCAGGCTACCTAATTTAGAACTGTCCATTCAAATAAGTTTGAGTGGACTTTCTTTTTGTATCTTACAACGAGATACCCATACCATTACTTTTTTAAAAGAGATTGATTTTCAAAAAAAATTAAATCCTTTAGAACTTTTAGATCATTTAAAGCATGTATTCAATACAGAAAAAGTTACGGACACCAGTTACAACGCCATAACCGTTATTCACGATAACGAGCTTTCTACGTTAGTGCCCAAACCTTTGTTTAAAGAAGAATGTTTGGTCGATTATTTAAAGTTCAATTCCAAAATCCTTGCTACCGATTTTGTGACCTATGATGACATTGTTATAAACGAAAGTGTCAACGTATATGTACCCTACATAAATATCAATAATTTTATTTACGACCAATTTGGCGCTTTTACTTTTAAGCATGTTTCCACTATTTTAATAGAGGAAATTTTACATATTGAAAAAAATGCCAGTTCTCCAAAAGTATATGTGAATGTGAGCAAAAACAACTTTGAAATGGTGGTTGTTGAAAACACAAAATTGATGCTTTACAACACATTTGAATACGCAACGCCCGAAGATTTTATATACTACATACTTTTTGCAACCGAGCAGTTAAACCTAAACCCAGAAACTTTTAATCTGGTGTTTATTGGTGATGTGCACACAGATGATGCACTTTATACCATGGCATACAAATACATTAGGCATGTTAGTTTTGGCAATAGAAACGAATCGTACCACTATACAGAAGCGCCTAAATCCAATCATTCAAATTTCACTTTAATAAAAAGTTTTTAATGCGTATTATTTCAGGAATCTATAAAAGCAGAAAAATAGTAGCTCCTAAAAAATTGCCCGTTCGCCCCACAACCGATATGGCAAAAGAATCGTTGTTCAATATTTTAAACAATAACTTTTATTTTGAAGCTATTAAAGTACTCGACCTTTTTGCTGGAACAGGAAACATTAGCTACGAGTTTGCATCAAGGGGCACAAAACAAATCACTTGTGTGGATCAGGATTTTGGTTGTATCAAGTTTATAAACGAAACTGCCAAAAGTTTTGAAATGCCCATTCAAACCATTAAAAGCAATGTGTTCGATTATTTGGAAAAATCGAATTTGCAAGCAGATGTTATTTTTGCAGACCCACCATACAGTTTTACAGATGAGGAATTCGCAAAAATACCAGAACTTATATTCAAGAATAATTTATTGCTGGACGAAGGTTTGCTTATCGTGGAACATTCTAAGCACACGAACCTGTCAAATTTAGATCATTTTGCATACTCAAAAAGCTACGGTGGCAACATGTTCAGTTTTTTTGAAAATACATAAAACCATCTTTCTACCTATAATTATTTTTTTTTCAGTATCTTAGACATCTCCCAAGAGTCCCACACTCTATAATATACTTTACTATACTCAAGAAAAAAACTGTTTTTTCTCTTGAATTTGTTTATGGGTCGCTATTCATATTAATCACTAAAACCATAAACAACAATGAAAAATCTCTCTTTATTAGTACTGGCTGCAATACTATTTACAGCATGTCAAAATCAACCACAGCGTTACACGCAATCTTCACCGGAAATTGAAACCTTTAAAGCCGTTATTAACGATTACGACACCAAAAATTATGAATCGTTAGTGAGCTATTATGCCGACACCTCAAAAACAAATTTCAATAAAGTTAAAATGGCTTCCAAGGATATTCCGGAATTCCATAAACAGAATGATGTAAACTATAGTGAACGTGGTTTTGCAAAAGACGGACAGGAATTTGAAATGGTACTTGATGATGAGGGAAAAACATGGGTGAACTTTTGGGGAACATGGAAAGCAACCTTAGCTGCCAACGGCAAAGAATTTACTATGCCGGTCCATTTAACTGCCAGATTTATTGATGGAAAAATTGTGGAAGATTATGGATATTGGGATCCTTCTGAAGTTATTATGGCTCTGCAAGAAATTGAGGCTGTGAACAACATGGGCGTTGATGAAAAAGCAATTTATAACACAATTAAAAATATGATAACAGTTTGGAATAAAAATGATCAGGAAGCAATGAAAGCTATTTCAGTTCCAAATTTAATTAGAAATGCAAACGGCGCACGTGTTGCAAGCAACCAAGAAGAATATGGGGCAATGATGACGGCTTTCTTTACCGGATTCCCCGATTTTAAAGTTATTCTTGAAGACACAAAAATAAAGGATAATAAAGCCATTATTACTTGGAGATGTACAGGAACAAACACCGGGGAATTTTTAGGAAACCCACCAACAAACAAAAAAACCAACATACAAGGTATGAGTATTTGGACTTTTAATAGTGACGGAAAAGCGGTTCAGGAAGATGCGTATTTTGATAATTTAACTATGTTTCAACAACTAGGCTACAAAGAAGTGCCTTCAATATAATTTAACTAACTTATTAATACCGACCGATTATGAAAACTATTAAATCAACTTTTTTATTGGCATTTATTTTATGTTTAGCCATTAATTTTTCGCAAGCGCAACAAGCATATCAAATACATCAAGACAATGTGAAACCATCCATGGTTATGGAATATGAAAAAACAGCCAAAGAGTTAGTTGCGGCAAGTAAGGAACATAAACCACAAACCAATTGGGCTACAGCAGTTACAAATGATCTGAAATATTCATATATAACCCCTATTGAAAACATGGCGGATTTAGATAAACGCCCTTTTGCAGATATGGCTAAAAAAATGGGTGATAAATGGACAACAATGTTTACAAACTTCGATAAGTGCTATGATTCGCACAGAAGCTACATCATACATTTGGTTGAAGACCTAACCTATATGCCGGAAGGCATTACAATTACCCAAGAAGGGCAAGATTACCGTAATTGGTACTATATCTATTTTACCCCTTCAAATGCCGAAAAAATTCGCGAAGGCATGAAAGCGGTAAAAGAACTGTATAAAGCCAAAGGTTCTAAAGAGTATTATCGTATTTATAGAAATGGCTATGGAACAACCGAAGATTTTTATTTAGTTGCCGTTTCTGCTAAAGATGAAATAGATAGTGCAACCAAATCTAAAGCCAATGAAATCGTGTTGGGTCCAGAGCGTTGGGAAACCTTTAGTAAGGTTATGGATTACGCTACAAGATATGAGGAGTATTCCGGAAACATGCGTCCGGATTTATCATATTCATCAAAATAGTTCAAACTTTAAAAAATGGATAAACTCTTTTTAGCTGCACTATTGATGGTGCTTTCCATATCCTGTAAGGACACCGTGCCTGAAAGGTATCTAACCACTTTACCTGAAATTGATGTGGTTACGGCCATGATAACCGATTACGAAAAAGGTAATTGGGAGGGTTTTGTTAGTCATTACAGCAACGATGCAAAACTGCAACACAACCAGTTTAAACTTACCATGCAAGAGTTGAGAGATGTCCACATGACCGATACCAAAATGTGGGACACATACGGTTTTAACAAAGAAGAAGACAACATTTTTTATGAACAAATAATAGATGATAAAGGTGATAAATGGGTCTACTTTTGGAGCACTTGGGAAGGCAAACTAAAAGACTTAGATAGACACTTTAAAATCCCGGTTCATTTGGCATGCAAAATGTTGGACAATAAAATTGTGGAGGAATATGGTTTCTATAACCGTTACGAAATAGACGCCACTTACAGGGAAATGGCTATGGCAAAAGACGCTATGGTCGCTACCGAATAGTGCATATTATTTAACCAACCAATTTTAAACTATAAACCCTTCTTAAATTTTAAGAAGGGTTTATTGATTATAAGCAAGTAAATCTATAAGCCGAATTCTGTATGTCCCGAACTCGTTTCAGTCCCGATAGCTATCGGGATACTTAAACAAGCACAAAACACCCTTATCATTTATCTGAGTGCGTTGTTACCAAAACACTTTAGCTGCCTACCCTCCAACAATCGAGCGTGCCGCCCTCAAACGTTGGTATACATGACATTGCACCACATAGAGTTTACCTGGTTTCACTACAGCATGACCTGTACATACTTTCTGTTGCACTTTTCCTAACCTCACGGCTGGTGGTTATTAGCCACTATGTTGCACTACGGTGTTCGGACTTTCCTCTAAATCCTCGCAAAAGCGGGGATCCCATTCATAAACCTTTCGATTTGCAATATGGGATAACCAATCAAGTTGGGCATTTAGCGATAAGGCGATTTACTTACTGCAAAATTACAATAAAGAAATTCCAAATTCAATAATTAAAATATATTTTAGTACATGAACTCATGTCTTTTGTTTTTTTTGCGAAAAATAATACTTTTTTCCTAAAAAGGGAAATTTGTCGTGCACCCATTTAAGATTATAACTAAACCACTATGGACTAAAGTGCCATAGGTTTTTAAATCTGACTAAAGTCAGCAATACGTGATTACTCGAATGAAACCAACATATTAATTCGATTACCTGTATACTCTTTTTTGGCTCAAAGGAAACTGAATAAAGATTTTTAGAAGCTAAAGCGAGATGCACTAAAGTACATAGTTTTAACTAAATTTGAGACCAATAAAATAGTAGAAAAGAACTAAACCTTAGGCTTAGCTCTTAACTGCTATTTTTTATATACCGTGTAAACAGTTTTTATTCAACTTTTCTATATTTAAATGAGCATCCTTCATCACAGGCAGGTTCAATTGGAATCATCACTAAATGATTTGCGCTTTCAAAAGAATAAGAGTATTTACTTTCAAAAACCATATTTGGATTGATACAGGTGATATTAATTTCTAGTATGTTCTCTTCCGACTGATTTTGGACGAAATAAGAGCTATTATCAATTTCGTTACATTCAGATGGACTTATTTCAGACTCATAGGTAGAGTCTTGATTGAAAGTTATTATATAACCATCTTCAATTTGTTCCCATTCATTAGGTGTACCGTTAGCATTGTTTGCTGTTCTTTCAATTAATTGCCAACTTCCGACAATAGAATTTTTTATTGGCTTATTTTCATCACTTTGACTGCAAGAACTAATTGCAATCATTAAAATTAATATTAAAACTAAATTTTTCATTTTCTTTATTTTTAATTAATAATTATTTGGTGGTTTTCTGATTTTCCTTTTTTATAAATTTTTAAAATATAATTACCTCTTTTGTAATCTGATACATCTATGGTGGTTTGGTTGTCAATTAAACCTTTAAAAATTAAATTTGAATTGAAATCAAAAATTTTATAGTAAGCAGAATTACTGCCATAAGATGTTTTCTTTGAATTTACTTTATTAGAGGATTGAGTTTTTTGAATGGTCAAATTTTCCGAACTAGGATTAGGATATACACGATATTCAGTTTCTCCACCACCACCTCCTAACGTACAGTCAACAAATTCCACTTCCCATTGAGTCCAATTGGATGTGCCACAGGAATTTGTGCCTCTTGCCTCAAACAAATACCAACCGGGAGTATAGTTATAATCTGTAGGCAAAGTTGCAATTCTCCCAATAAAATTATAAGGTCCAGCAACAATATTATAAGTAGTCAAATCTCTTATTCTTACTTCATAAGATGCATTTGGAACATAAGGCAATATCTCAAATTCGTTGTCATAATGACTTGAGCATAAGTAACCAGATACACCTGCTCCATTATTTCTAAAAAGCACATTATCCACTTCGGCTTTTCCTACGTGAAAATTTTCTTGAAACGTTATGCCGTTGTTTAATACAGCCCTTACCCAACCATCTCCATTGGAATACGAACTCGCTCCCCTTATAGTTGCATTTGAATTGTTACTGGATACAATTTGTACATTACTGGAAGATGTCCAAACAGTCGTTGCACCTCCGAGATTGGATAATGTTACGGTCGTGGTTTGTGGGTAACAAATGGTACTGACTTCTGAAATCTGTGTACAAGATGTACTCCTTGTGTTTTGTAATATAGGCTCAGTATATATTGCAGCTCTCATTCTAAAACCCTGACTGTCTGTGAAATGGTCTCTATTTATCAACCAAGGGTTTAGATGATAACATGACATTAAATTGGTCATGTCAGGATTATAACCATTCATAGCTCCGTTTCCACTATCTGCGGGTGTATCGCATACAAAATCTCCACAACTGCTACAATTTGAGCCATCAATTGCTTCTGCACATCCAGATTCACCATATGCTAAGCCTTTATGTGTATGTTCTAGACCCAAGCAATGTCCAAGTTCGTGAGCAGAAGTTGAGGTCAACACACGATTATCTCTTATAAATAAAGCGATTGAAGGCACATCTAATGCAAATCCATTAAATTCCATATCATCAACAATGTAATAATTGATTGCTTGACTTTGATTTCTGGCATTAGCTATAGCTATACCTTCGTTGACATCTACATAGAGGTTACTTGTATTATCAATAAAAGAAGTTCCAGCATTATTGATTAAAATATTGTGTGGACTGTAAAATTCATTAAGTTCTCGTACAATTTCATTTGTGTTAGGAATTGGAAAAGCATTAGTTCCATCTGTATTCCTTACTATATGAAAAAAAACATTTATACATATAGCGGAACTTGAACCTTTGGATAAACTAGATTTGCTTGTCTTACTATCATCTTGAGGATATATTTTAGGATTTGTTGTTTGAGGCGTCCCACACAATTGAGCAAATACTGAATTAAGATTACAGATTAGAATTACAATGATTAATAATTTTATTTTCATAATTTTCGTTGTTTTTAATGGTTAGTGCTTATCTTAAATTGTCTACAACGTTGATCTGGTCGAGTAAGTAAGGGGAATTCCACCCCAAGCCTCTCACAGAACCGTACGTGATAGTCTCCCATCATACGGCTCTTGTTATACAAATCTAAAACTATATCACTTAATAAACAAAGCCTATTTGCCAATGATAAAACAAGTTGGGGAATTGCTCCTGTACTCTTGTAAACCATCTATAAGCTCGCTTTATACCGGTCTTATAGCGTTTATACCTTTTTCTTGCCCACCTCACCAAGCGATTGTTGAGCAGTTTGAAAACCTT
>NZ_JBFVFE010000007.1:0-117676 GCF_052728615.1 Mariniflexile sp.
GAAAGTGAAAAGTCTTTAAAGCACTGGTTTTACTGACTTTTCAACTTTCTTTTCAACATTCGCTTGCGGATTTAAGGTAATATAAGAAAATCACGTTAGCGATTACTTATGGGTTTCTATTATAATAAATTGGAAATCTTGATTGCTCTGTATTTAAAGACTTTCTTCTTAGCTCAATATAAACTTGAAACACAACTAATTTGGGTAACTGAATGCCATCAGTTAAACTGTACCCTTATATTTTTTGAGGAAAATTTTGCCCGTAGGGCATAAAGTATTGTAGAAACAATAATATACATGCACAATACTCCGTAGGAGTTACACACCATCCATAAAATCGAAAAGAAACCTTTCATCATATTCCAATTCAAAATTTTTAAGAAATTGGATGTATTCTTCCCTAAATGACATTTTTTTATGGTGTTTTTCTTGATTGATTATATAATTGTAAACGGTATCTAATTGAGAACGTCCGTAGGTAAAGCTACCATAACCTTCTTGCCATGCAAATTTTCCGGGACATAATTTTTCCTTGTTGATGAACAGGGAAGAACTCCTTTTAATGGCATATACAGTATCTGATACGGATGTTGACGGATGTAGCCCTATAAGAATGTGGGCATGGTCTGCCACACCATTAACCACGATTGATTTGTGCTTCATTTCTGTAATAATACCACTCATATACTCAAATACCCTGCTTTGGATATTTTTGTGCAATAGGGCTTCGCGGTTTTTGACTGCAAATACAAATTGTACATACATTTGAGTAAAGGTTCCTGGTTTCATCTGGAGAGGTTTTATTTTGTGTATCCCCTACGGGAATCGTTTGTTGGTAAATATCCTATGATTACAATACTATAACCGCTATGCGGTAGGTTTACACAAATATAAAATGAAATTTCGATTTTATCAATTCACTCAATTACGAAGATTATCCCATTGGAAATAGAAAAATTATGCACTAAGTTATAACGTGAGGGTTATTGAATGTTAGAATGTGCGTTAGCGATTGAGGCGGCATCCTTTTTTGAGGTACGAAAAAAAGATATAGCTGAAAGCGCGACCCTTGCGGTAACGCCCAAAAAAAATCCCATCAACACTTTTGAAGTTAATGGGAATCTTTTATTTGTAACGTGTAACGTCTATATATCTTCTTGATCTCTTAAATTTTGGATATAAGAGGCTTTTTGGATTTCACGACGTCTCTTTACAGATGGTTTTGTGAAAAACTGGGCTTCTCTTAAATTTTGCATCACTTTAATATTACGGTGTTTCCGTTTATAGCGCTTTAAGGCGCGTTCTATATTTTCGCCTTCTTTAATGATGATTTTTAACATGTATGGGTTTTAATTGTTTGTTTTAGGATTATCCTAAATACGTTTTTAACACTTTGCTTTTTGAAGTATGGCGCAATCTACGAATACCTTTTTCTTTTATTTGTCTCACACGCTCGCGGGTCAATCCAAAGGCTTCGCCTATTTCTTCAAGGCTCATGGGTTGTGAGTTACTGATGCCATAATAATTCCGAATAACCTCTGCTTCTTTGTCCGATAACAAATTTAGTGCGCGGTTGATTTCAATATTTAACGAATCCTTCATCAAATTAACATCCGGACGCGGAGATTCACTGGCATTCACCACATCATAAAGTGTTGAGGTTTCGCCTTCCTTTAAAGGAGCATCCATAGAAACGTGTCTTCCAGAAATTTTCATGGACTGCTTCACGTCGCTGATTGTCAGATCTAAATTATTGGCAATTTCTTCGGCACTTGGTGGTCTTTCATGCGCTTGTTCCAAAAACGAATAGGCTTTGTTTATTTTATTGATGGAGCCTATTTTGTTCAAAGGTAATCTAACTATTCGGGATTGTTCCGCCAAAGCTTGAAGAATGGCTTGACGAATCCACCAAACAGCATACGATATAAATTTAAAACCTCTGGTTTCATCAAAACGTTTAGCTGCTTTTACTAAACCAGCATTGCCTTCGTTTATTAAATCGGGCAATGTTAAGCCTTGGTTTTGATATTGTTTTGAAACTGAAACTACAAAACGTAAGTTAGCGGTGGTGAGTTTATCTAGAGCTTCTTGATCTCCCTGCCTGATGCGTTGTGCTAATTCTACCTCCTCATCGGCTGTAATCAATCCTATTTTACTAATGTCTTGAAGATATTTGTCAAGTGACTTGGATTCTCTGTTGGTAACTTGTTTCGTAATCTTTAATTGCCTCATATATTATTTTTAAGTTATAGATTCTATAACCTACAACTTAACATTTTTATCGAGAAAACCTAATAAATATACTAGTTTCTTGCAAAAACACGCAAAAAAGGAGTTTTGTAGTCTATTTAACTGTGTCTTTTGCTTTTTTCTTACCACTTAATATGCCACCTAGTACATTTTTAACGGCCTCTTTAGCCGGGGTATTTGTTTTGGTTTTAGTAGAATCGGTTGTAGTGGTTGGTTTAGTGCCTTCAACAATACCACCAAGTACATCTTTTACAGTATTTTTTTGTGCCGTTGAGGTAGAGTCTTTTTTAGCTTTATTGCCAGATATTAAATCACCAAGCATCCCGCTTACTTTCTCTTTTCCTTGGTTAAGCAATTTTTGTTTTTGTATTTCAACCAATTGTTTGGTTAGGTTGGAAACACCGCTTGTTAAATCGGTTTTCACGTTCGGACTGGTAAATGTACCGCCAATAGTTGCCGTAATGGGAATGGTGATATTTTTTGTTGAAGCATCATCAATTTTAGCAATCAGGTTGTTTACTTCGTTACCTAAATATTTTGCGGGGATATTGAACACGGCACTATAAGCCATGGTTTTGTCAAAACCATGCGAACCGGCCACTTCAATATCGATATCTTGATATTTGATGCGGAACGGTTTAACGCTTACTTTCCCGTTATTGAATTCCAATTTTGTTTTTAAATCGTTTAAATTGATTTTTTTGAAGTCTATAAAACTTAAGGAATTACCTAATTTGTTCAATACCTCGGCATTTGATGGATTGATGGTGGACGATAGAACTTCGGCTAAAGCACCACCCGACAAGCTGCTTAAATTGGGCGTAAAATCATCAGTTAAATTACCTTTTAAATTTAGTGTGGTGTTTAGTTTTCCTTCTATAACCTTCATTAAGGGTGCTAAATTTTGGAACAGCTCCATGCCCTGAAACGATTTAGCAATATCAAAACCATTGATATTCAAATCCATATTAAAAGTGGGCGTATCGCTTTTGGTTGAAACCAGCCCCGAAACCGCCAACATACCATCAAATAAATTGGTGGTAAAATTTTGCAACTGTACCTGTTCATCTTTAATAATTAATGTGCCTTTGGCATTTTTAAGCTGTAAATTATCGTAAATAACGGTGTTGGCCTGTGCGTTTATGGTGCAATCCAAAAACGCAGGAATTTTTAAGGATTCCTTTTTGGCCGCTGGTTTTTTAGCTCCTGCTTTGTTTTCGGTAGTAGCTGGTGCTTCATCACTCATAAAGTCATTAACCGCAAAAGTATCCGAGTTCAAATTAAAGTTACCCTGCAAAGTTTTGTTGCTAAACATAAAACCCAACAGGTTTTTAATAGTTCCTGTAGCATTTAAATCGGTTTTACCGGTTTGGGCGTTAAAGCTGTTCAACGAAACGGTTTCCGGGTTGAATGTAATGGCAGCATCCGAGATTTGAAATGGATTTTTAAAACCTTCCGAAGTATATTTAAAATTGCTTAAACTCATGCTTCCGCTATTTTTGATGCGCTCGTAGGCATTTTTTTCAATGGCATCCATATCAAAAGCTGTATTTACTTTGGCTTTTAAAATACCACTGAGTTGTGTTTTTAGATCGACGGGATATACTTTGGCAATGTTCCCTAAATTGATAACCCCATCAATATCAGCGTTTACCAACATATTGCCCGTGATGTTTTTTAGGGTTGCAGACGATTTAAAAACATCTTGGTCAATCTTAAAATCCAATGTTTTTATGTCCACATACGTGTCTTCGGTTTTACCGGTCGTATTTTTAATTTCGGTATCAATAACGATGTTTTGAACACTTTTTGGTAAGGAAGGGTATTTAAACGAGGCGTTGTTAGATTTTATGCTGATGTCCAATGTTGGAATGGTTTCGTCGGTAACCATGCCTTTTATAACCCCTTTCACTTTAAAATCGCCCGTAGTTTCAACGTTTTCTATGTTTTTGGAATAGGTTTCGGGTATCACCGCTAAAAAGTTTTTAAAGGAAGATTCGGGGTTTTCAAACGTAATATCCACTTCTTGGCCAGCTTCGAGCATTTGCACAAAGCCATCAAATTTTATAGGCAATTGATTGATGAATCCTTTATTTTCCTTAAAAGTATATTTACTGTTTTCTAGATCCAAGCCAATTAAAGCATCCAGTTTTATGGGGTTGTTGTTTAAATAGTTGGTGCTATCCATGGTGAAACTTACCTTGGCATTGGTTTTGGTGTCCAGTTCCGATTTTTCAGCTGAAAATGTTCCTTTGCCTTCATGGTTGAATTCGGAAATTTTAAAATACAATTTAGATTCGTCACTTAAATAATTGATGGTACTGTTTTTTATTTGATACTCTTTAATGTCGAAAGCGAAACTGCCAGATTCAGTAGGAGCGTTATCTTTTTCTTTGGTAATATCATAATTGGTAGCACCGGACACATTGGTTTTTAAATTCAGCAATACTTGATCGGCATAAATGGAATTGACCACAATGGGGTCGTCCGCTTTTTTGAACAACTCTTTGATAGACATGGTAAAGGCAATGCTTTTAGCACTCACCAAAGTATCGTTTTTAAAAGGCTCAAAATTGGTAATCGCCAAATCGCTTACACTAACCTGCGCTTGTGGAAAACTTTTTATAAAACTTAAATCCACCTCGCTAAAATCCACTTGGGCATTTAGGTTTTCGTTGATGAAGCGTTTTACAATGTCCTTAATTTGCGATTGGAATATAAAAGGAGCAGCAACTAAAAGTGCTACAATAATAAGGAGGGAAATTCCGGTAATTTTAAGTGCTTTTTTCATAGATGGGGTTATAGTAGATTGGAACAAAAATAACGAAAAGGTTGGCGCAAAGCCAAAATTTAGTAAAGATTTATAGCTTTAAATAAGCTCAATTTCTTCATTTGCTTTTAGTTTGAAGCGTTTTTTAAACAAATAGACGCCTAAATATAAAAATGGCGTATCTAATAAAGCAATGAGGGCTTTAAAGATGAAACCTGCAACGAGCAAGCCTTTAAATTTGCTCCATTCAATAATGCCAAACCAGCACAATAACAATAAAATGGTTAAAGTATCTACAAATTGTGATGAAAACGTAGAGAAATTATTGCGCAGCCACAGGTGTTTGCCTTTGGTGGCTCGTTTCCAGAAATGGTAAATTTGAATATCGACAAACTGTGCGAACAAATAAGCCATCATACTCGCAAAAACCGCTAATACGGTATTTCCAAACACGGTTGAAAACAAACCGTCATTTACTGGAGACCAACTGGTGGCAGGAACAAAGTTGGATACAAATACTATTAAAAGTGAAAACAGTGAGGCAAAAATACCAACCACCACAATATCGTTCGCACGTTTTTTACCATAAATCTCGCTTATTAAATCGGTTATTAAAAAGGTAACGGGGTACGGTAAAATGCCAACGGAAAGCTCAAAAAGTTTGGCCCCAAAAATTTCAAGATGAAATGGATACCAATAAAAAAACTTCTGAAAAATTAAATTGGAGACTACCAGCGAAGTTATAAACAAAGCGCCAAGAACCATGTAAATGCGTTGTGCAGCAAGTTTGTCTTGTAAGGTCATTTGCGGTTTTTGGTCATTTCGAGTGATGCGACATTAGGAGCATGGTATCGAGAATTATTTGTGAACAAATCTTTTCTGTAAATATAAAGGAATAAAATTTGTTTTACTTATTTTGCCGTTACTTATGGTTACTGCACAAACGTATTACATAGCATTAGGGAGCAACAAAGGGGACAAGTTCAAAAACCTTCAAGATGCCATTGATTTCATCCATGTTAGAATTGGGACTATCACACGCATTTCCAAAGTGTATAAATCACCAGCTTTTGGTTTTATAAGCGACGATTTTTTAAATGCCTGTTTGGTTTTGGAAAGTCATTTGGAACCCGAAAACGTATTACAGGAATTATTGGCCATTGAAACGGATTTAGGGCGCGTTCGCACCAAAAGAGACACTTATGAAGCGCGCACCATCGATTTGGATATTATTTTGCTTGAAGATGGTGTGGTCAATACCGAAACCTTGCAAGTGCCACATCCAGAAATGCAAAACCGTAGATTTGTGTTATTGCCTTTAAACGATATCGCTCCGAAAATAAAACACCCAAAACTACATAAAGAAGTCGCTTTTTTATTAGAAGGATGTGTTGATGACAGCGTTTTAGAACCCATAAATATCTGGTTGAAAAACCCAAGTAAAGGCTATGATTTTTCTAAATATAATTTTATTGCCATTGAAGGCAATATTGGCGCTGGAAAAACCAGTTTAGCCACTAAAATTGCCCACGATTTTAATGCGAAACTTATACTGGAACGGTTTGCAGACAATCCGTTTTTACCCAAGTTTTATAACGATGCAGCGCGATATGCCTTTCCGTTGGAAATGTCTTTTCTTGCCGATAGGTACCAGCAAATTTCTGACGATTTATCGCAGCTTGATTTGTTTAAGGATTTTATGGTGAGCGATTATGATGTGTTTAAATCGCTCATATTCTCGAAAATTACCTTACAGGAAGACGAGTTTAAACTCTATAGAAAACTCTTTTATTTAATGTATAAAGATTTACGAAAGCCCGATCTGTACATTTATCTATATCAAAACACCGCACGTTTGCAAGAAAATATTAAAAAACGTGGCCGTGATTACGAACAGAATATCGACAACGACTATCTTGAAAAAATAAACTCCGGTTATTTAGAGTTTTTAAAAACCCAAACGGATTTTAATGTAAAAATCATTGATATTTCCAATAAGGATTTTATGGATGATAGAAGTGACTATTTATGGGTTTTGGAAGAAGTTTGTGGGAGGAAGTGAGTTTTTGAAAATGATACCGCGACTAAGACAAGCATAACGGTAGCGGAAGCATAAAATTTAAAAGGCAATCAATATTAAATCTATTTCATCAATTTTCGAATATCCTTTATCGGCGGTTACAAGTGGAATTCCATAAACTAATGAAGTAGCAGCAATTATAGCGTCGGGTAATTTTACATTATATTTTTTTCTCAACTCAATAGTTTGTTCCTTAATTTTTGTGTTCCATTCAATATTAAAACAATCTTTTATTAATTCTTTTAATTTAGCTTCTTCTGTCCTTGAAATTCCTTTAAAACCAAGTAGCTCTACTTCGGATATGAATGATATTCCAAAATTATAATCCAAAAAAGGGGCAACAATGGGGTTTCCTTCAAGTACATAAACTAAAAAATTAGTGTCTGCAATAAAATCAATCTTCATTTAATCGAATTTCAATTTGATATTTTAAACCATCTAAATTTCTTTTTAGTTTCCCATGATGTTTAGCTAAATTTCCCTTTTTAGGTTTTTTTTTAAGTTTTTCCGTTAAAAGTTTTGCGATATTTTTGGAATTTGATTTGTCTATTACTAAAGTCATAATTTTTATCTTTAGAATTATCTATCAAACAAATATAGTGGAATTAAGTAATAAATGCAATTGATACATTACAGTTAAAACCCAAACCGACTTTAACGTAAAAATCATTGATATTTCCAATAAGGATTTTATGGAGGATAGAAGTGATTATTTGTGGGTTTTGAGGGAGGTTTGTGGGGAGTGAGTTTTGGGTTGCGCTTATCGTCTCGTTTGGTAACAGTGCTTTTTTCAGTTATAATGAAATCTGCATTTTGCAATTAGTATCTCACCTTCTTTATATTGGTAAATCAGTCTATGTTCACTATCAATTCGCCTTGACCAAAATCCAGCGTATTTGTGTTTTAAAGGTTCTGGTTTTCCAATTCCATCAAAAGGGTTTCGAGCAATGTCTTTCAGAAGTTCATTTATTTTCTTGAGTTTTTTCTTGTCCGTTTTTTGCCAATACAAATAATCTTCCCAAGACTCGTCAACGAATACATATTTCATTCAATTTTCGATTAAGTCTTTATTGAAAGTTACTCCATTCTTTAGTTTGTCAATCGCCGAATCTAATCTTAATTCGTTTTTTCGTGAGGATAATTCGTGATTTGTAGCCATTAATGAATTATACTCTTGCAAAGACATAACTACAATTCCGGAATCTTTTCCTCGATTTATAATCAAAGTCTCAAAGTTTTTTACAACTCTGTCCAAGTAAGTCTTAATGTCTTTCCTAAAATCAGAAACAGTTGTTATTTGCATAATATTGTATTTAATAAAGTACAAATATATGTACAAAATATGATTCATACAAATTTTTGTCGTATTGTTTCCGACTTTTAAGATATGGTTGTGTTTTAATGAACTATAATGTTTGATACTGAAACAAATTCAGCACATATAAACAAAGTTATATATTTTAAATTAGGAATCAAACTAAATTGTATAAAAAAACTTTCAATACAACACGTTTTTGTCCTTGTCAAAAAAGTTTTTTATTCCTATAAACCGCAATAAATATTTGAGAGAAATCGAATTTTTAGAATTTTCACATCTGATTTTTAAAGAAACTGGAAAGGTTTTTAGCGGCTTCTTCCCATTTACCGGGTTGGCTAAAACCGTGGTCAGACCCCATAACCACCACATATTGGTTTGCTACTTGTTTGTTATTTAGCAAATCTCTATAAGCGATGTATTTTTCTTCGCTATCAACGTTTCCGCCACCAGTGTTGTTGTTTTCAGGCAGTATGTTTATGGTAGGTTTCGGATTCTCATTGTTGAAAGTAACCCAATATGGGCTTTTTGCCATATATGCCAGTTTATTTTCATTAATGGGTTCTGCACCTATTGTCCGATAGAGAAGTTCTACAACTTTAGGATCTAACAGATCAAATTCCGATTCGTCGGTAAAGCCAAAATCCAAGGCTCCAGCTAGGTTGCCCACCGCCTTAATTTGCCCATCGTTGTTGAAGTCGCTATGGGTGTATAGCAATGCTAATGTAGCGCCGGCACTATGCCCAAACATGGCCCATTTAGTTTGGCTTACGTTCCACTTTTTGCTTTTATTCAATGCAAAATCAATGGCCAGCCGAATGTCCTGAAGCTGTTGTAAAATTGTTATGTCACTGGGTTGATGTATAATTGGTTCTTGAAAAAGGCCCGTAGTATCAACCAATCTATAGGTCATATTAATAACGGCAAACCCATTTTCCACCAGTTTTTTTACGGGTATGTTGATGTCTTCTTTTACTCCGGTAAAAAAACCTCCACCGTGTATGGCAACCACAACTTTGGTCTGGGACGTTCGGTTTTCGGGCAAATACACGTCCATTTTGTGGCGTTCATTGGTACCATAGGATACGTTTAGTTGTTCTGAATATTCCCGTTCAGGTATAAGAGGTTCATTGTTGCCATCATTGCTGCAACTTATTAAAGCAACGCATATAAAAAGGACAAAAGATTTTATTAGAATTCGATTTATATTTTCCACAGTAGATTGTTTTAAGTTATTTAAACGACATTTTATGGCATTTTTATATATGGACAAAGGTTTTTTTAATAGAAATGGCTTGAAATAAAAATACAAATAAATTTTGAGATGGCTTTAAATGGTTTGATTTTGATAAGAATACTACTTAAAACACTTCAAACAACGTTGTTACAATACGCCCTTTGCTATTTTCTAAAATATACTCAGCAAGTCGTTTTTGGCCCTTGATCTTTAAATTAAAAGGAGCTTCCAATATGTTAACACCACTGTTTTGTTTTAGCCGAATGCCTTGCCCCGAAATAATATCTTTGTTGGGAACAAAGTCGCCCAACGGAATGTGTTCCGTTAGAATAATATATTTATAAGCAGCTATTTTTTTTATGACTTTTTCTATGTCTTTATTAGATAAATGTTGTAAAACCTGTCTTAATATAATGCAGTCTCCAAACGGAAGATTATCTTCAATAATATCCAAACACTGAAACTCTAAGTGGTCTGCTTTGTATAAATTTTTGTTTCTAATTATAAGATTTTCAACAATATCTATGGCGATATATTTTTTGGCGTATTCAGTAAGGTGTTTTCCAACATTAAAATCGCCACAACCTAAATCACAGACTACCAAGTTGTTATTGTGGGATTCTAAAAAGGAAATGAGCACTTTTAAATAGGGGTCTATAATTTCCGGATCATGCGAACCGCTTCCAGAATAAAAACCGAATGCTGCACCACCCCAAAGACTCTTTTCATAAATCTGGGTCATCACATCTTTGGTAGGCCAGGGTTTCTTTGGTTTTTTTGCCACCTATTTTTAGGTTAATCTATTTCGCGGTTAAATGAAGTATAACGCTATCATATTCATTTGATAAATTGAGTTTTACTCCGGTATTCATTAAGAAACTGCCCGAGAACGTTTTGTCGTCTGCCCCAAAGACTTTTCTCTCAGCATATTTGTTTATTTCATTTATGGTGTAGTTAGTAGTGGGGTCGAGCCCTTGAAATTTAAAATAGGGAAGCGTTTCCTTTACTTGTTTTTCCAGATAATAAGCAAAGAACACGGCGTTTTTCTTTTGTTCATCCACATAAATGAGTGAAGCCAATCTTTTATTTTGATAAGGGGAAACAATGCGATAAAGATCCCCGAACTGAATAATAGGCCTGATGTCTTTATAGACACTAATTGCAGCTTTTGAAAAGGCCTTTTCTTCGTCTGTCATATTTTTGGGTTGTAATTCCAGGCCTAAGCGGCCGGTCATCGCAACATCAAAGCGGAATTTAATAGGGATTTCTCTTTTTGTTTGATGGTTGGGAGAAGCACTTACATGAGAAGCCATGGTAATTGCGGGAAAAACATGCGACATTCCCCACTGTATATAAATACGTTGGAGCGCATCGGTATTATCGCTAGGCCAAAATTCACTAAAGTATTGCAGGAAGCCATAATTTGTGCGCCCCCCGCCACTTGCACAGGCTTGCATAATAATATTTGGGTGTTTTTCGCGCAGACGCTTCAGTACACTTTGCAATCCTGAATGATAATCAATATATAAATGGGATTGTTTCTCTTTTGAAAGATAGGTGGATCCGTAATTTGAAATAGCGGCATTGGCATCCCATTTAATATAGTCGATATGTGGATTTTTATTTAACAAATCGTTCACGGTATTGAAAACAAAATCTTGCACCTTCGGGTTGGATAAGTCCAGAACAACTTGCGTTTTTCCTCTGCCTTTTACAAGTTCTCTGCCAGCATTCTGTAACACCCAATCTGGATGGTTTTCATACAGTTCACTAGAAGTATTTGCCATTTCAGGCTCTACCCAAATCCCGAATTTAATGCCACGGTTTTCCGATTCGTCAATCAGTTTTTCAATGCCATTTGGGAGTTTCTTTTTAGAAACCTGCCAGTCGCCAAGACCCTGATCTGCTTTGTCTCTTGAGTATTTGTTGCCAAACCATCCATCATCCAATACAAAAAGTTCCCCGCCAATACTGGCAGTATCGTCAATGAGATCGATAATTTTATCCTCATTAAAGTCAAAATAAACACCTTCCCAGCTGTTAAGGAGGATTTTGCGTTCCTCACCGCCCCCAACCATTTTATATTTTCGGGCATAGCGGTGCAAGTTGCGACTGGCTTGTCCTTTACCTTCATTACTATATGTAAGGATTAAAGCAGGAGTGATGAATTTTTTCCCTTTATCCAAGGTGTATTCTGAAGCATAATTATTAATACCGGCTGTTATATTTATTGTTGAAAACTCATCGTGCGCAAATGAGATGTCGAAGTTGCCAGTCCAAGCTAAAGCGCCTGCAATAACATCGCCCTTGTTTTCAGAAAGTGCACTGCCTAGGCCTAGAAAAAACGACGCATTATCCTTGGTTGAACTTCGAATGCCTTCTTTGCTTTCAATGGAAAACTTACCACGTTTCAATTGGAACTCCTCCATGGTAAATTCAGTTCCCCAGTTGCCATGAAAATGCGAGATATAGGTAGTGGGTTCTTTAAATGCTAAATAAGCAGATGCATAATTAAATAGGGTTACGCTATTTTTTTCAGTATGTGAAATTTCGGTCCACATTTCAATAACATCCTCAGCTTTGAATGTTTTGTATTTTATATCGACATAAAATGGATAGATTTCATCTTTTAAGTGGATGGTGGTTAAGTCCACATTCGTATCCATATCATAAACCTCATGCGATTGGTATTTTAGCACCAAGGTTAAATCGAGGTTGGCATGTTTGGCTCTAATGGCAATTGTTTTATCAGGACGAATGCCAAATGCTGGATATGCATCGGCACCGGTATTTGTATTGGTATTGAAAAGATCATCAATTCTGTTCAGTTTTTTGCCATAATATTCAAAAGTCAAATTTTTATCGGCATCAACTTTTAAAATAATCTGAGTGGAATTGGTATTGACCAAAATATTTTCTTGGGATTTAGAGGTAAAAGTACCTGACAAAAATAATAGTAGAATAATAGCTTTTTTCATTTTTTTTCTAATTATTTTGATTGAACCTTAGATAAATGGGTCCGTTTCTTAAATGATTTATCCACGGATAAGCGAAGTTAATTTTTTTAAGTTTAAAATGAAGCTGAATTGTTTGTAAAAATCAATAAAACTGTCATTCCTGCAAAGATAGAAACCCACATTTAGTTTCAATTATCAATAGATTCCTGCCTTTGCAGGAATGACAAAACAAAAAACTTCGTATTTTTAACTTTTTACATTTAGCTTAGAAAAAACATCCCAAACAACGATCCCGCAACTCACCGAAATATTCAATGAATGCTTTGTGCCATATTGTGGAATTTCCAATACCACGTCGCTTGCCGAAACCACATTTTGGGCAACGCCTTTTACTTCGTTGCCAAAAACCAGGGCGTAAGTTGTTTGTTGTTTAGGTGTAAAGTTGTTGAGCATCATAGCATTTTCAGCTTGTTCAACTGAGCATACTTTTATGTTTTCAGCTTTTAGTTTTTCAATTAAATCCATCGTGTTTTCAGCATATTCCCAATCCACGGTCTCGGTACTTCCCAATGCTGTTTTATGGATGTCTTTGTGTGGTGGTGTTGCCGTAATACCACAGAGATAGATTTTTTCAATTAAAAAAGCATCACTGGTGCGGAATACCGAACCGATATTGTTCAGGCTTCTAATATTATCCAAAACAATAATGATGGGCGTT
This sequence comes from Mariniflexile sp., assembly GCF_052728615.1. Lineage (NCBI taxonomy): Bacteria > Pseudomonadati > Bacteroidota > Flavobacteriia > Flavobacteriales > Flavobacteriaceae > Mariniflexile > Mariniflexile sp. The sequence continues at coordinate 13,328 of NZ_JBFVFE010000007.1, forward strand.
TTAGTAACCGATTTAAAATCGTCGACACTCAATCGGTCCAGTTCACTGTTTTTTAGTTTTCGCAAGTTTTAGATGCTTGTTTAGTTTAGTCAGTATTGTTTTTCGGACATAGAAAAATCAACTTGAAATTATTTTGTAGCATTACTTATTAATGTATCAACTTGTTCTTTGAGCTTAGGCAAATCTTTCGAGATTATCCCCAGATAATCACGTTGTCCACCTTATCATAACCATGTATTACCCAATTTCTCAAATCAACAATACGTCTTGAGTTTGAAATATCAATAGTGTCATCAAATTTTAAAATCCTGTTAATAGCTTCTCCAATAATTTCTAATTCTCTTTCAATACCTCTTCTTAGTAGTTTGTTAGATTTGTAAACACCAAAGTCTTGTTTACTACCCAAGTAATCATAAATTGAATTTATTGATTCTTGCACATCAAGCAAATATTTTAAAATTTCACGCTGCATAAAGTAATTGTTTAGTTTCCTCAATACTTTCGATTAAATAGGGGTTTGATAAGGAGTTTTCAGTCAATAAATCGATTTTGCGATTAAATAATTCTTTTAATTTATGGTGTAATTCAAAATAATTATCTGTATATTTTTCAATTGAAATGTCTTTAAATGAAATTAATATATCAATATCACTTGTATCTTTAAATTTATCTGTGCAAACAGAGCCAAAAACGTGCATAGTCTTGACATCATAAGCCCGACAAAGTTTTTTTAAATCCTCTAATCTATCATTTATTAAGCCCTGCATTGTTATTTCATTTATTTCAAAGATAATATAATAAAGAAAATCTATTCATGCAACCTACGTTTATTGAAACGTATTTATTGATTTAAATTCTGGCAATAATAAAGAATGATAAGCTCGATGGGCAATTTCGTTGAAAATTATTCGTGTATTCATGGCAATATTTCAATATATAATTGTGAATAATTATCTATAACTTCTAAAATTTCAGGTTCAAAAAAAATAGAAAATTAGTTACATTAGCAAACTTACTAATTTTTATAAAACAGCAAAACTTTTACCACGCCCGAGTAAGAGTCCCCTTTTGGGGGTTAGGGGGCCAAAACTATGAAAAAAGTAACACCCTTAATGAAACAGTACAATGCCATAAAGGTAAAGTATCCCGATGCTTTATTATTGTTTCGTGTGGGCGATTTTTATGAAACCTTTGGTGCTGATGCTATTAAAACGGCAGGTATTTTAGGCATTATTTTAACCAAACGCGGTGCTGGTAGCGAGAGTGAAATTGAGTTGGCAGGGTTTCCGCACCATTCCTTAAACACCTATTTGCCCAAATTGGTAAAAGCGGGCGAGCGTGTTGCTATTTGCGATCAATTGGAAGACCCAAAGCTTACCAAAGACATCGTAAAACGTGGTGTTACCGAATTGGTAACGCCTGGTGTGGCGTTAAATGATGAGGTATTGGTGTCTAAATCCAACAATTTTTTATGTTCGGTACATTTCGATAAAAAATATATAGGCGTGTCTTTTTTGGATATTTCAACAGGCGAGTTTTTAACGTCTCAAGGAAATGTGGAGTACATTGATAAGTTGCTTCAAAATTTCAGTCCGAGTGAAGTGCTTGTTTCCAAACGAAACCGCAGCACTTTTAATGATACTTTCGGCAAAGACTTTCATACATTTTATATGGAAGAGTGGGTATATCAAACCGATTATGCTTACGAAACCCTGATTAAACATTTCGACACAAAAACACTTAAAGGGTTTGGAATTGAAGATTTATATGAAGGCATTATTGCATCAGGTTCCATTCTTCATTATTTGGGCGAAACGCAACATAGAAAGTTACAGCATATTGCCTCTATTTCAAGAATTGCCGAGGACGCTTATGTGTGGATGGATAAGTTCACCATCAGGAATTTAGAGCTTTACAATTCTACCAACAACAATGCGGTAACGCTGTTGCATATTATTGATAAAACCATTTCGCCCATGGGCGGGCGTATGTTAAAACGTTGGTTGGCACTGCCGTTAAAGAACGTCGATAAAATAAAACAGCGTCATGAAGTAGTCGATTTTTTTACCATTGAAACGGCGACGCATCAAAAAATCCAAAATCACATCAAGCATATTGGTGATTTAGAACGCCTAATTTCTAAAGTGGCAACGGGGAAAGTAAATCCGCGTGAGGTCATTCAACTTAAAAACTCTTTAGAAGCTATTGTTCCTATAAAATCGTTGGCTTCAAATTGTAAAAATGAATCGCTTAAAATTATTGGCGATACGTTACAAGGATGCGATGTGCTTCGAGAGAAAATCAAGGAAATGCTTAACGAAGATGCACCCGTTAATGTGTTAAAAGGAAAATCTATTGCGACTGGATTTTCTTCGGAATTGGATGAATTACGGGGTTTATCAAAATCCGGGAAAGATTATTTGGACAAAATGCTGCAACGCGAAAGCGAGCGAACGGGCATTACTTCTTTAAAAATTGATTCCAACAACGTTTTTGGCTATTATATTGAAGTGAGGAATACCCATAAAGATAAAGTGCCGGAAGCATGGGTAAGAAAGCAAACTTTAGTAAATGCAGAACGTTATATTACCGAGGAATTAAAGGAATATGAAGCCAAAATATTAGGGGCTGAAGATCGGATTTTAACTATAGAACAACAGTTGTTTTCGGAATTGGTAGGTTGGTTGAATCAATATATAAAACCAGTACAGCAAAATGCCTATTTAATTGGACAATTGGATTGTTTGTGTGGGTTTGCACAGTTGGCAAACGAGAATAACTATGTATATCCAACCATCGATGATTCATTCGACTTGGATATTAAAGAGGGTCGCCACCCCGTTATTGAAAAGCAATTGCCTATTGGGGAACCATATATTTCCAATAATGTTTTTTTAGATAGAGAAACGCAGCAAATCATCATGATTACTGGACCAAATATGTCTGGTAAATCGGCTATTTTACGTCAAACCGCACTCATGGTTTTGTTGGCTCAAATAGGAAGTTTTGTGCCTGCAAAAGCAGCCAGAATTGGATTGGTTGATAAAATTTTCACTAGAGTAGGAGCCAGTGATAATATCTCGATGGGCGAATCTACTTTTATGGTAGAAATGAATGAAACCGCTTCCATATTAAATAATATTTCCGATAGAAGTTTGGTGTTGCTGGATGAAATTGGTCGTGGTACCAGTACCTATGATGGTATTTCAATAGCTTGGGCTATTAGTGAGTATTTGCATGAACATCCAGCAAAACCAAAAACCTTATTTGCTACGCATTATCATGAACTTAATGAAATGACCGAAACCTTTAATCGTATTAAAAATTTTAATGTATCTGTGAAGGAACTTAAAGATAATGTACTTTTTTTAAGAAAATTGGTTGCCGGCGGAAGTGCCCATAGTTTTGGTATTCATGTGGCTAAAATGGCAGGTATGCCACAACAAGTATTGCATAGAGCGAATCAGATTTTAAAGAAATTAGAAAAGTCGCATTCCAGTGAGGAATTAACTGATAATGTAAAATCACTAAAAGATGAGATGCAATTAAGTTTCTTCAATTTAGATGATCCTTTGCTTGAAAATATAAAAGAAGAGATTTTACATATTGATATTGATACACTTACGCCCGTAGAAGCACTCATGAAGCTTAACGAAATTAAGCGCATGTTGGTTAAGAAAAAAAGAGCATAAAATAAATTTTATTTAATTTATAAAAAGTCTTTGGTTTTAGTATAAAAATTTTAAATTTGCATCCGCAATAGCAATATTGTACGTTCATAAATAATTGCGAAAGTAGCTCAGGGGTAGAGCATCACCTTGCCAAGGTGAGGGTCGCGGGTTCGAATCCCGTTTTTCGCTCTGAAACTTTCCTAAAACATACCAATGCTGAGGTGGTGGAATTGGTAGACACGTTGGACTTAAAATCCAATGGCCATTAGGCTGTACGGGTTCAAGTCCCGTCCTCAGTACTTTGTAAAACCGTAATATCCTAATTATAAAGATATTACGGTTTTTTTGCTTCTTATCTAGCCAACATTTAGTCAACGAATTTAAAATAAAGTGTTTTTCTTTTTTTTTTACCGTTCGAAAAACGGTTGCTTTTTTACCGTTATAAAAACAGTTTCTTAAATTAATAGAAATTAATTATTTATGGTTTGTACAAATTGAAAAAACTTGACTAATCAAATTTTAATCAATTAAAGGAACAAACCTTTTTACTGTTGACCGTAATACTCTCCAAAAACTATTTGTATTTTTGGGTATGAGCAGAAAGTATAAATTTCATAATAAGCAAGACTTGTATTTTGTAAGTTTTACTACGGTTTATTGGTTGACGGCACTCGTTACGTTTCCGAATTTACCTCCCCTTTTGGGAGGTCGGAATTGCCTTTTCGCAATTCCGGGTGGGGCAAAATATAAAATTTCAGTTTTTGGCCCCAAGGCCAAAATGAAACCGGCGAAATACCTCTATGGCTCTGCCTCGAGGATAGTCGGTTTCAAGAAATTTTTTAATGTAATTTTTCCAACTTCAAATCTTACACCTTTTTGTCCAGTCTCGTATAGTATGTCCAAAATACCCAATGTCAAAAAAATGCGTTAAAAGAATTAGTCCCAAATTTATTAGGTAGTCCAATGAGAATATATTGGGTCCCCAAGAAAATGTTAATGAGCCGTATTTGTTGGGATAAACAAACTGGAAACACAGTTTCTATATTGGCTTCTTTGATAATGTATGGTTATCAATAACCAACATACTTAATATTGTTAAGTATGAGGAATAGGATTACCTTGCTGTGAATAAAATTTTATGTACTATATGTTTAATTATGGAATGGAACAACTTTCGGTTGAGAAAGTTATAGCCTTAGCAAATGGCGATTTAAAAGGAGTTTTAACAAATGATACTATTAAAAAGGTAAACGATTGTAGAAGCAAAGTGGAGACCATGGCCAATGGAAACATAGCTGTTTATGGAATAAATACAGGTTTTGGACCTTTATGTGATGTACAAATTACGCCAGAAGAAACCAGTAAGCTTCAAGAAAACTTATTGATTACTCATGCGGTTGGTGTAGGAAATCCCATAGATAAGCAATTGTCAAAAATCATGATGATTTGCAAAGTGCATGCTTTATGCCAAGGGTTTTCAGGTGTTCGCCTAGAATTGATCGAACGTATTTTATATTTTATTGAGCAGGATTTATTACCAATTGTTCCTGAACAAGGCTCTGTAGGTGCTTCGGGAGATTTAGCACCTTTGTCCCATCTCTTTTTACCATTGTTAGGGGAAGGCGAGTTTTGGGTTGGCAATGATATTGTTCCTGCGAAAGAAGTATTGGCTAATAAAAATTTAAAACCGTTAAAATTGGAAGCTAAAGAAGGCTTAGGTTTGATTAATGGGACACAATTTATTTTAGCACATACTATTGTTGGACTTAAAAAAATGGAATACTTATTGGATCTAGCTGATGTTGCTGGAGCAATGAGTTTAGAGGGCTTTCAAGGAAGTGCCTCACCTTTTAAAGAGGCCTTACATAAAATTCGTCCATTTCAAGGCAATTTAAAAGTTGCCGAACGGCTTCGTATGTTATTGGACGGTTCCCAAAATGTAGAAAATCATTTAGAATGTGATCGCGTTCAAGATCCTTATTCTTTACGCTGTATACCGCAAGTACACGGAGCTTCTAGAAATGCCTACTATCATTTAAATGAATTGGCTGAAATTGAGATGAATTCGGTTACAGACAACCCAATTGTGTTAAGTGAAACAGAAGCTATTTCTGGCGGAAATTTTCACGGACAGCCCTTAGCGATGGCACTGGATTACAATTCTATTGCAGCTTCTGAGTTAGGAAATATATCTGACAGACGGTGTTATTTGTTGTTGGAAGGTAAATATGGATTACCAAGATTATTAACATCCGGTGGTGGATTAAATTCAGGGTTTATGATACCACAATACACAACCGCTGCTTTGGTTGCAGAAAATAAATCATTATGTTTTCCGCCTTCGGCAGATAGTATTCCAACTTCATTAGGACAAGAGGACCATGTGTCCATGGGAAGTATTTCTGGGCGTAAATTCAATCAAATTTTAGAGAATATTGAAAAGATTTTGGCTATTGAATTGATGTATGCTGCGCAAGCAATGGAATTTAGAAGACCAAATAAATTCTCTGATATCATTGAAGAAAATTTCAAAATCATCAGAGAAAAAGTAGTAAAATTAGAAGATGATCGTATATTGAAAGACGACATCTACGCCATGATCAAATTAGTGAAAAATAAATCTTTAATAGTTAAATAGAAAAACATGAACTTTAAAGAACTCATATTACAAGGAATCCCATCTGGACTCCCTGCGAAAAGAGAATATCCTGCAGATGTGAATAGAGCGCCCAAGCGAAAAGATATTTTATCAAAAGAAGAAAAACAATTAGCAATAAGAAATGCATTGCGTTATTTTCCTACTGAATGGCATAAAGAGTTGGCTGTTGAGTTTGCAGAAGAGTTAACAGAATATGGTAGAATTTACATGTACAGATTCAAGCCTGACTACAAAATATATGCAAGAGCAGTTTCAGAATATCCTGCAAAGTCTTCCCAAGCAGCGGCTATTATGCTCATGATCCAAAATAACTTGGACCCTGCAGTAGCCCAACATCCAGAAGAATTAATTACTTATGGAGGTAACGGAGCCGTGTTTCAAAACTGGGCGCAGTATTTGCTTACAATGAAATATTTAGCAACAATGAGCAATACACAAACATTACATCTGTATTCTGGTCACCCCATGGGCTTATTTCCTTCATCTAAAGAGGCTCCTAGAGTAATTGTAACCAACGGAATGATGATTCCTAATTATTCACAACCCGATGATTGGGAGAAATTCAATGCGCTTGGAGTTACACAATATGGGCAAATGACAGCGGGCTCATTTATGTATATTGGCCCTCAGGGTATTGTACACGGTACAACCATAACAATAATGAATGCCTTTCGTAAAATATTGCCTAAAGGAGAATCGCCTTTAGGAAAAATATTCTTAACATCTGGATTAGGGGGGATGAGTGGCGCACAACCTAAAGCAGGAAACATAGCAAAATGTATAACTATTTGTGCAGAAGTAAATTCAAAAGCAGCAATTAAACGCCACAAACAAGGTTGGGTGGATGTTTTGGTAGATAATTTAGAAAATCTTGTAAGTCGAGTTAAACAAGCTCAAGAAAACAGTGAGGTTGTATCCATTGCCTTTATTGGAAATATCATAGATGTTTGGGAGCGCTTTTATGTAGAAAATATATTTATTCATCTAGGGTCTGATCAAACCTCTTTACATATTCCTTGGACAGGAGGCTATTATCCTGTAGATGTTTCTTTTGATGAAGCCAACCGTTTAATTCGAGAAGAACCAGATGTATTTAAGGAAAAAGTACAGAGCAGCTTACGCCGACACGTACATGCTATAAATAAGCATACAGCTAGAGGTACTTATTTTTTCGATTATGGAAACGCCTTTTTATTAGAAGCATCCCGTGCAGGTGCTGTTGTGATGGCCGATAATAATATCGACTTTAAATACCCATCCTATGTTCAGGATATTTTGGGCCCCATGTGTTTTGATTATGGGTTTGGGCCCTTCCGTTGGGTTTGTGCCTCAGGAAAACCAGAAGATTTAGACCATACAGACCAGATTGCAATAGAAGTATTACAGGAAATCATGGACAATTCTCCAGAAGAAATTAAATTACAGATGCAAGACAATATTACTTGGATAAAAGATGCTAAAAAGAATAAAATGGTAGTAGGCTCACAAGCACGGATTTTATATGCTGATGCTGAAGGGCGCGCTAAAATAGCTGATGCTTTTAACCATGCTATTTCGCAAGAAAAAATTGGACATGTTGTTTTGGGTAGAGATCATCATGATGTAAGTGGTACAGATTCACCGTACAGAGAAACATCAAATATTTATGATGGGAGTAAATTTACAGCAGATATGGCTATTCACAATGTAATAGGGGATAGTTTTAGAGGCGCAACTTGGGTTTCCATCCATAATGGCGGTGGTGTTGGTTGGGGTGAAGTAATAAACGGAGGCTTTGGAATGGTATTGGACGGAACAAAAGAAGCTAGTAAGCGTTTAAAAAACATGTTGTTTTATGATGTAAATAATGGGATTGCTAGGCGTAGCTGGGCAAGAAATAGCGAAGCCATATTTGCTATAAAAAGAGAAATGGAGCGCACCCCAAGTTTAAAAGTTACCATTCCCTATTTGGTAGAAAATGAAATACTTAAGACTCTTTTTTAGTGGACTTACTTTTTATAAATATTAAGGAATTACTGCAAGTACGTAAAGATCCAATTACCTTTGTTTCTGGAAAGCAAATGAATGAACTACCTAGTATTAAGAATGCTTATTTGGTAGTTAAGGATGGTTTAATTTATGATTTTGGTACTATGGCTTCTTGCCCAATTTTGCAAACATTCAAAATAATTGATGCTACCGGAAAGATCATGCTCCCATCTTGGTGCGATTCACATACACATTTGGTTTACGCTGGTAATCGTGAAGGTGAGTTTGTAGATAGGATTAAAGGCATGAGTTATGAAAAAATCGCTAATCGCGGTGGTGGAATTTTAAATTCTGCAAAGAAACTTCAAGAAACATCTGAGGCGGAACTTTATCGGCAAAGTAAAATTCGTTTAGAAGAACTCATGAAAATGGGTACAGGTGCCGTGGAAATTAAATCTGGATATGGGCTAACAATACATGCTGAGTTAAAAATGCTTCATGTTATTAAACGGTTAAAAGATACTTATCCTATTGAAATAAAGGCAACTTTTTTAGGAGCACACGCCGTTCCTTTACAATACAAAGGAAATAAACAAGGCTATTTGAAACTGCTTATTGATGAAATAATGCCAAAGATAGCCGAGAACAGACTGGCTGATTATGTTGATGTTTTTTGCGAAACGGGCTATTTTAATGTTGCAGACACTGAATTAATTTTAAAAGCAGCAAAGAGTTATGATTTGAGACCTAAAATCCATGTCAATCAATTTACTGCTATTGGAGGGGTTCAAATAGGAATAGCATATAATGCGCTATCTGTTGATCATTTAGAAGTAATGCGTGATGAGGATATTGAAGCCTTAATGGGAACCAATACTATGCCCGTAGCATTACCAGGTTGTTCGTATTTTTTGAGTATTCCATATACACCTGCCCGCAAAATGATAGATATGGGTTTGCCACTAGCTTTAGCAACCGATTTCAATCCTGGGTCTGCACCTTCAGGAAACATGAATTTTGTAGTTTCTACGGCATGTATTAAAATGAAAATGACTCCTGAGGAAGCAATAAATGCTGCGACAATTAACGGTGCTTATGCCATGGGATTGGAAAATAAAGTGGGTTCAATAACAATTGGTAAATATGCCAATATAATACTCACAAAACCAATTAGTTCCTATGCATTCATCCCTTATTCTTTTGGTATAAATCAAATAGAGAAAGTTTTTTTTAAAGGATTGGAAATTGAACCCATTTAAACTTTTTCATTTAAAATAGTTCAATAAAATTTCTAAAATGGGATTTGTATTGTTATCATCCCATACAATGGATAAAATTGTTCGTTGAGGTATTTTATCCAATTCAATAAACTTCACGTTTTTATAAAATTTAAGTTGTAAAGATTTTGGAACTATAGCAATGCCTAATTTATTTTCAACTAATTTGTAAATGGTGCTTGCATGGATGGTATTATGGGAAATTTGAGGGGTAAACCCACTATCGTCAAAAATTTGCATTACCTTTTTGTAATAAGACGGACTGAATTCTTGGTCAAACAGAATAAAAGATTCATTTTTAAATTGAGAAATGTCTTTAAAATTTGTACTATCTATTGGATAATCTTTTGGAAGAACTAAACAAAACGGTTCTTTTAAAACTTGCTGAATATTTAGATCTCTTGAAACCCTTTCTAACCTTGTGAAGCTTACATCAATATTTTGCAAAAATAAATTTTCTATTTGTTTATTATTGTCCATTTCTTTTAAATTGAATAGAACATTTGGGTGGTCTTTCTTAAACTTCAATAGTAAATCGGGGATAATTTTATGCATGGCAGAGCCTACATAGCCTAGATTTAAAATACCATTCTTTCCTTCATGAAGTAATTTAGCGTGGTTGAAAATATGATCTAAATTTTTTAATTTTCTTGAAAGTTCAGTTTGAAGATACAGTCCGACCTTGGTCAAGTTTACTTTTCTGTTATTTCGTTCAAATAATTTAATTCCCAAATCATCTTCCATTTGTTTTATTTGCCTGCTCAACCCTGGTTGGGAAATGTATAATCGCTCCGCAGCTTTTCTAAAGTGCAATTCTTCAGCTACAGCTAAAAAATATCGAATATGTCTTAATTCTATTTGATTACCCATAAACATCAATAACTTACTTACTTAGTCTTGTTAGGTATTAAAAATAAGAATAAATTTGGACAAATGAAAGTTCATTTTTGATTTCACTCATAATTTTCTTATGGAAAGGAGTTTAATTCAGAGTAAAATTTATGTTAATTAATACAATATATGAAACTTCCATAACGAACTCTCGATACCCAAGTGAATGATTATATGGAAGCACCATGTGACCGTCAAAAAACAATAAATATAAACACATGAAACGAGCATGTTAAAAGTATTATCACCCAACGAAATGATTAATAGCGAACAGCATGTGACAATTAAAAAACAATAAATATAAACACATGAAATGGACAATTAAATAAGAGGATAAACTAAAAATTGTTATAAAAAGAACTACTATACCTTACAGCAATAATAACTAACTATAAAACACAAGCTTATGAATAAAATTAACAACATCAATTCCGTTTTTAAGAAAAAAAGGAATTTTAGAGATTATATATTGATTACGTTTCTTGTAGTGATCAATATAAATTTCAGCTCTGTTTATGCAAATTCAATGTATACAGATACCATAATTAACATTCAAGAAAAAACAATTACAGGAACTGTTACCGACAATTCAGGGATACCTTTACCTGGAGTAAATATTATTGTAAAAGGAACAACTAAAGGAGCACAATCAGATTTTGACGGTAACTACACTATCGATGTTAGTAAGGGTAAGGTTTTGATTTTTTCTTATGTAGGATTCAAATCATTAGAATTTACAGTAGGAGAATCAAACATTCTTAATGTGACAATGGAAGTAGATAACCAATTAGACGAAGTTGTGGTAACTGCTTATGGAACCTCTAAAAAAAGCAGTTTTACAGGATCTGCACAAACTGTTAAAACTGAAGCAATTGTTAGAGAAGCTACTAGTAGTTTTGAGGAGGGATTACAGGGTAATGTTGCTGGAGTCCAGATTGCTACTACCGGACAACCAGGAGGACCATCAAATATTCGGATTAGAGGGGTTGGTTCGGTAAATGGGTCATCTCAACCTTTATACGTAGTTGATGGTGTGGTGATTAACTCGGATGCCACTTTAAGAGCTTGGGGAGGAGAAAGTAATGGAAGTATTCAAGCAGAGAACCCTTTAACCAGTATCAACCCCAACGATATCGCAACTCTTACCGTATTAAAAGATGCAGCGGCAGCTTCCTTATACGGTTCTCGAGCAGCTAACGGTGTAATTATCATCACAACAAAACGAGGGCAAAGTGGAAAAACTAAATTTTCATTTACTTCTCAATTAGGTTTTGCCAATAACTTAAGCATGGAAAACCTAGTTAACGGAGAGCAATATAAAGAATTATGGTTGGAAGGTGATGTGAACAGGCTAATTGTGAATAATGATAATAGCGATTTTAAAGGTGTTTATGCTAATTCAACCCTTTATAACTCTTATGTTGCTGAAGCTACTACAAACTACGAACAGTTATATGGAACTACGGCATATAATAGTGATTGGATTGGAGATATTTCAAGAAATGGTGTAACTCAAAAATACAACCTTACTGCCAGTGGGGGTTCAGATACGTTCAAATTTTTTGTTTCAGGTGAATATTTAGACCAAGAAGGAACATTTGTAGGGTCTGATTTGAAACGTTATTCAGGTAGAATTAATTTGGAAAACAAGGCAAATGACTATGTGAGTTTCGGTGCTAATTTATCGATGGCTTTAAGAAAAAGGGGAGCAACTTATGAGAGGGCATTCTCATTAAACCCTTATTATATGGCACGTATGGTTCCACCAGTAGCCCGTATAAGAAACGATGATGGTTCGTACGCCGATTTGCCAAACCAATTGGACGCAAATTCCAATCCCTCTGCTTTATTGGCATTAGGAGTGTTTACAAATGATGAATTTAGAACCAGAGGAACTTTTTGGGGAAAATTGGATTTTAATGAAAATTTATCATTCAAATCCACATTTGGCATAGAACATTACTCAACAGATGAAGTTAGTTATGACAATAGCCAATTTGGCTCAGGTGCAGGACAATGGAATGGAGCAACGGGGCAATATAAACAAGAAGGATTCAAAATAACAAGTTCCAATATTGTAAATTATGATAAAGTATTTAATGAAAAACACACGGTTAGCGCCTTAGCTGGTTTTGAAATAGAAGACACTAAGGCTAAGTGGATTGGAATAGATGGATATGATGTATTGGATGACAATTTACTAGCGCCAAATGGAGTTAACGGAAATTGGGGTTTTTCAGGTAATGAGACAGGTTATGGTTTAGTTTCTTTTCTTTCACAGGTTAACTATGACTTAGATAAAAAGTATTATTTAAGTGGAAGTTTTCGACGAGATGGTTCTTCAAGGTTTGGAATTAATTCAAGATGGGGTAATTTTTGGGCAATTTCTGGTGCTTGGAGAATAAGTCAAGAGAATTTTATGGAGGGAAAGGACGGTGTTTTTCAAGATATGAAATTAAGAGCGAGTTATGGTACAAATGGGAACTTACCATCTCAACTATATGCACATCTTCCTTTTTTTAGTGGAGGAAATGGCTATGGAGAAGATGCAGGAGTACAACTATCTCAAGTTGCCAACGAAAATTTATCTTGGGAAACAAGTAAAAACTTCAATATAGGATTTGATTTTCAGTTGTTTGATAAGTATGCGATAACTGTGGAGTATTTTAATAAAAAAACCGATAATATATTATTAGACGTACCAATATCTTCTATTAGTGGGTTTAATACTGCGTTAAGAAATTATGGTAGTATGGAGAATAGTGGGCTTGAGTTTTCATTAGGAGCTAATATTATAGAACAAGAAGATTTTACATGGAATACTACTATCAATACGAGTACTTTAAAAAATAAGATTACTCAATTGCCTAGCGATATTATTATTACTTCTAGAAACTATGATGAATACCCTATTATTCGTCGAGAAGGAGAAGATTTTAATTCTTTTTATCTAAGAGATTATAAAGGAGTGAATCCAGAAACCGGTAGTGCCCAATGGTATGTTTTAGATGATAATGGAAATAGAACAGGATCAATTACAGAGAACTATCAAGAAGCTGGTTACGGTATTTTTGGTCAAGCAACACAGGACGTTCAAGGTGGTTTTTCCAATGAAATCACATATAAGAACTGGAGCTTTAATTTTTTATTCACTTATGGAATAGGGGGTAGTGTATATGATTTAACCTCGTATAAAAGAGATGATGATGGGGCGAGACCTCAATATACCGTAACAACAAATCAATTAAATAGATGGACTCCAACAAATAACAATACAAATGTTCCTGTAAGAATAAATGGTGCCACTAACGGATCCAACTCTATATCAACAAGATATTTGTATAGTGCAGATTATTTAAAACTTAAAAACATACGTCTTGGATATAACGTACCTATTACTAGTAAGTATATACAGTCTATAAACTTGTATGCTTTAATAAATAATGTATTTCTATCAACAGAGCTAGACGGTTATGACCCAGAATCTTCGATAAATGGAGTGAATTTTTATCAGATCCCAACAGCTAGAAGTTTTACTTTGGGTTTAAAGCTTGATTTTTAATAATAATTATTAACAAAATAAAAGGAGAAAAATGATGAAAAATATAAAAACAATAGTGTGCTTGTTGGTAATGAGTATATTGCTTAGCTCTTGTGAGAATGTATTGGAAAAATTTCCTGACGATCAAATAAATGAAACAATAGTATTCTCTAATGTAAAAAAGGCAAATGGTGTTTTAATGGGAGTATATAACGAGATTGCTGGAACAAGCTATTTGGGTGCAGGACTTTATTTACGCGCTGACATGAAAGGCACTGATTTTAGAGCCATCAAGCCTAGTTTAAATGAGAGAAATCCTTTAAGGATAGAATATGAATATAGTGAAACTGCCATATTAAATGGAAATGCTTTTAACATGTGGAGTTCTTGCTATAAGGCATTGAATAATCTTAATATTCTCTTAGCAAAAATTGATGAAGTACCTGGAGATGATGGTGAGCGTAACAGAATAAAAGGAGAAGCATTGGCCTTAAGAGCTATGATTCACTTTGATTTGGTAAGAACATTTTCCTATCCATGGATAATAGGTAATGGGTCGTCTCAAGGAATTCCTTTGGTTGTTGAAGTTACCGGGGAAGCAATAATAGAAAGAGGTACTGTTGCAGATGTATATGCGCAAGTAATTACCGATTATAAAGCTGCTGAAGCTTTATTGAGTCCTGTCGAAAATTCAAGATTCATTAATAAAACAGCTGTGCAAGCATTATTGGCAAGAACTTATTTATATCAAGAAGATTGGGCCAATTCGCTCATCTATGCAGAAAAAGTTATCTCAACAATGGGAACTGGTAGCTTAATGAATATATCTAATTTTACAAGAGATCCTTTTAATTCAGAATCTTTATTTGAACTAGATTTAATTCATATAAATAACTCTGTAGGAAGTAGTGCTATAAGCGCCCAATTAACAGACGATAATGGAGGACAAGAAGATATTTTGGCAACACTTTCATTTAAAACCTTATTGACCCAATTTGCTGATGACCCACGAGGCCAATTTTTCCAAGAGGATAGAGAAACTACTGACGCATTAAGCTATGCAAAGTATTTAGATGTTGCCCAAGAGGGGTCTCATAATGTTGTTGTCATTCGTTTATCAGAAGTTTTTCTGATTGCTGCCGAAGCCGCAGCGAGAAGTAACGGGGACGGAGCAAGCTACCTATTTGAACTTACACAACGAAGAAGCGCATCCTATACTTTATCAACGTTAACTGGAGATGCCCTTGTAGATGAAATCGCTATTGAAAGAAGAAAAGAGCTAGCAGTAGAAGGTCATGGTGTATATGATTATATTAGAAGAGGTAAGGACATTACTCGTGTTGCATCAGATCATGAAAATATACCATTAGACAAAATAACGATTAAGTTTGATAATTATCAAACTATTTACCCCATTCCAATTGAAGAAATTAACGCATCAGGGATGGTACAAACACAAGGAGGATACTAATTTAACCAAAGTTCCATAGCGCTACTTTATTGGAAGTAGTGCTATGTTCTTTTATTTACAAAAAAACAAAAACAATTATGGTAAATAGACATACAGCATCAAAAATAAGAAAGGTCCATCGCTATTTGGGCCTGTTTTTGGGCATACAATTCCTTATGTGGACAATAAGTGGTTTATATTTTAGTTGGACTGATATTGATGAAATCCATGGCGACCAATTTATGAAGGAATCGATGTTAAAAACATCATTTGGTAATTTGATTGGCCCAACCGAATTACAATCAAACGAAGCTATTACTTCATTGGAATTGTTAAATATTGCGGACAAGCCCTATTATTGGTTGAACGAAAGTAAACTCTTTGATGCTAAAACAGGTAATCCAAAAAATGGAATTACTAAGGATGAAGCATTATATATTGCTAAAAAAAGAATGAGGGATGATTTAAAAGTGGCATCAATTGACGTATTGACTGAGACCGATAACCATCATGAATTTCGCCAAAGAAAGGATATAGGGAAATTGCCAGCGTATGTAGTTTCTTATTCAAATGATGAAGCGCTAAAAGCATATATATCTATTAATGATGGCAAATTTCAAACTGTAAGACATCGCAACTGGCGTATTTTTGATTTTTTATGGATGACACATACAATGGATTATGAAGGAAGAGATAACTTTAACAATACCCTTTTAAGGATATTTTCTGTTTTAGGGTTAATAACGGTTTTGAGTGGTTTTTTACTGTGGTACATCTCATCTCCTTCCGTTAGAAAGCTATTGAACCCATTTAATAAAAAGGCAAAGAAGAAATAAAGTATTGAGATCATTTTAATGGTTTCCCATGAATAATAAGAAGTTTATTTATTAAGAGTCAGTGTTGTCCGATTAAAAACAGTTTTTACTTTCTTAAAGTATTGGTTTCTTTGTATTTACATGGTTTTTATATTAAGATGCCTTGCTTTATTGGGAATATAAAAATTACGTTGTTTAAAAAATCAATAATGTATTTTTTGTTGTTTGTCAGTTAGTTAGAATCAAGTCTATGTTCTTTTCCCGATAGCTATCGGGACTAGCGAAGCGGTCTTTAATCTTAAGTCGGACAATAATGATTAAGAGTATTAAGATAAGCCTTACTTCTTAACTCGGAAGCACATGAATGTTAAATGAAAATTATGTCACAATTTCACCAACTAACAATAAAGAAAGTTATTAAAGATACTGATAACGCTGTAATCGTTAGTTTTAATGTGCCTCCAAATTTAGATGAAATTTTTGCCTTTAAAGCAGGGCAGTACATCACGCTTAAAACCAAAATGGAAGGAAAGGAAATTCGTAGAGATTATTCGTTATGTGTTTCTCCAAAAAGCAATGAACTAAAAGTCGCTATTAAAAAAGTTGAAAACGGATTATTTTCAGTTTATGCAAATACCCTGTTAAAAGCTAATGATGTTTTGGAGGTAGCTCCACCAAAAGGACGTTTTGTTTTCGAGCCAATTAAATCAACAGCAAGAATTATTGTAGGTTTTGCTGCTGGTAGTGGTATTACTCCAATCATGAGCATTATAAAGACCGTTTTAGAAGAAGAGCCTTTAAGCAAATTTATTTTAATTTATGGTAATAAAACACCTAAAGACACTATTTTTTATGCAGAATTACTAGATCTTAATCTAAAATATCCAAATCAGTTTAATTTTGAATTTGTCTTTAGCCAAAGTGAGGAGGAGAATGCTTTATTTGGTCGAATTGAAAAAAACACAGTAAAATTCTTTATCGAAAATAAATATAAAGGTATTATTGTCGATGCATTTTACTTATGTGGGCAAGAAGCTATGATAACTGCTGTTTCAGAAGTTTTACAAGAATATGATATAAATAAAAACAATATTCATTTTGAACTATTTAAAGTTTCAGCCCCTACTGATACTATAAAAAACACAGTAGATGGCAGTACAAAAATAACCGTTATAATAAAAAAGAAAGAGTTTCTCTTTACAATGTCTCAAAAAAGCACCGTACTGGAAGCTGCCTTAGATGAAGGTATTGATGCCCCTTACTCTTGCCAAGGAGGTATTTGTAGTAGCTGTATTGCTAGACTTACTGAAGGTGAGGCCAATATGCTTCATAACAATATTTTAACCGATAGTGATATTGACGAAGGTTTAATTTTAACCTGTCAAGCACAACCTATTACCTCTACAATTGTGGTAGATTATAATGATGTTTAAAATTTAGAACATCGTTTTTTTGTATTCAATAATGAATTTTTAAAATGAGTTCAATAACAGAAAGTCTTATTTTACTATCTCTGCGAGGGTTTTGAACCTTGGCGGAACTAAAATGTCAACAAAAAACAGAACGAACTATTTTTTATGAATTCTCCAATATTTAGCACCTTACCTCGCAGGTTTTCAACTTTATTCACGATCGTTAATGGAAACCATATTTGTTACCGGACGAATTCCCAAAAAAGGGAAATTTGGCGTACACCCAATAACGAAGTATATCGAGAAGTTTTGTTCCGCTTTACTACACAAAAACAGGTACTGACGTTTCTTAACCCAACGCCCTTTGCGGGATAAACATTTAAATCTTAAAAGTAATCACAGGTCGTTTGGCGTGGTTTACCAAATCTTCGCTAATACTGCCATTAAAGAAATGCGAAATGCCTTGTCTGCCATGGGTGCTCATGCCAATTAAGTCGGCACCAATGGATTGCGAAAAATTCATAATGCCTTGTTCAATGCTAATATCATTGTAAATATTACTGGTATAATTGGGGAAATCAAACGATTTAATAAAGCTTTTCATTCTATTTTCGGCATCGTTGGAGCTCATAAAATTAGTAGGGGTATTTACCATTAGCAAATGTATTTTAGAACCAAACATATCAGCAAATTTAATAGCTTTTTCAAACGTTGGCTTGCACTCGTCCCTAAAATCTGAGGCAAACACAAAGTTTTTAGGGTTAAAAATGCCATGCCCTTTTTTAATAACCATAACGGGTGTTTCACAGGTGCGAACCACTTTTTCGGTATTGCTTCCAATCAGCATTTCTTTTAACCCGCTGGCACCGTTGGACCCCATAATTACCAAATCGATATGTTGCTTTTTGCAAACATGGAAAACTCCCTTAAATATTTCATCAAATTCCACATGCTCGAATATTTTTATGCCCTGTAAGTAGTCTTTATCCTTTAAATCTTCAAATTGTTTGTGTGCCAACTTCATAAAGTACACCGCTTCGGGCAAGTTGTTGTAAGTACTCAATGCATCCACTTTGTGCAATGGTATTTCAAGAATATGCAACAAATGAATATCAGATGCATGCTTTTTAGCTAATTGGGCCGCCACTTTTAAAGCATTTTCGGCTTGATTGGAAAAGTCGGTTGGGACAAGAATTTTTTTCATAGGTTCGGGTTTGGCTTTTATAATAATTTTTTGATGCAATTTACATGAATAATTTCCAAAAAATAGGAAGTTTTTAATGCGGCTTAACTTATGGTTTATAAGGTAAGTTGATTCTAAATTTATAAAATATTACTTTAAAAATCAATAAAATATTATATATTTGCACCGTTGAAAGGCGAAATTAAGTTAAGAGGGGACGGAAAGTCCCCTCTTTTTATAATAAAAAATGTTTAAAAACACCGTTAAAGATTTATTGGATGCAGCTTTGGTTGAAAGACCGGATTTGTTTTTAATTGATTTTTCGATTCAAGGCGATAACCATATTAACATAGTCATAGATGGCGATAAAGGTGTTTTGGTTGAAGACTGTATGTTTATCAGCAGAGCCATTGAACATAATATTGATAGAGAAGAACATGATTTTTCTTTAGAAGTCATGTCCGCCGGTGCCACAACGCCATTGGTAAATAAAAGACAGTACAAAAAAAATCTGAAAAGAGAGCTAACTGTAAGAACAACTTCAGAAAAACTGGAAGGCACGCTTGCAAAAGCCACCGAAACAGATATTACATTGGAATGGAAAGTTAGGGAACCTAAACCAGTTGGCAAAGGGAAAGTAACGGTAAAAAAGCAAGCGACTATCGCTTACGAAGATATTGTAGAAGCAAAAGTTATGATAAAATTTTAATTCAAAAAGAGTTATGGAGAATATCGCGTTAATAGAATCTTTTTCAGAATTCAAGGACGATAAGCTAATTGACAGAGTCACGTTAATGGCCATTTTAGAAGATGTGTTTAGAAGCGCCTTAAAAAAGAAATATGGCGATGATGATAATTTCGACATTATTGTAAATCCTGATAAAGGCGATTTGGAAATTTGGAGAAATAGAGTGGTGGTTGCCGATGGCGAGGTGGAAGAACCAAACCAAGAGGTTTCGCTTTCTGAAGCACGTAAAATTGAGCCGGATTTTGAGGTTGGCGAAGAAGTGTCTGAAGAGGTGAAACTGATCCATTTAGGAAGACGCGCTATTTTGGCATTGCGCCAAAACCTGATCTCTAAAATACATGAACATGATAATACCATCATTTTCAAGCAATTTAAAGATTTAATAGGCGAAATTTATACGGCCGAGGTGCACCATATTCGTCACAGAGCGGTTATTTTATTGGATGATGAAGGTAACGAAATTGTACTTCCAAAAGAAAAACAAATCCCTTCGGATTTCTTTAGAAAAGGCGATAACGTACGAGGAGTTATAGATAGTGTGGAGTTAAAAGGTGCAAAACCGACCATTATTATGTCTAGAAGTTCCCCTGCATTTTTAGAGAAACTTTTTGAACAAGAAATACCAGAAGTCTTCGATGGTTTGATTACCATTAAAAATGTGGTGAGAATACCAGGCGAGAAAGCAAAAGTTGCTGTAGACTCCTATGATGATAGAATTGACCCTGTTGGAGCTTGTGTGGGTATGAAAGGCTCTAGAATTCACGGTATTGTACGTGAATTGGGCAATGAAAATATCGATGTTATCAATTATACCAATAATTTACAACTATATATTACCAGGGCGTTGAGTCCTGCTCGCGTAACTTCAATAAAAATTAATGAAGAAACAAAACGCGCCGAGGTTATTTTAAAACCAGAAGAGGTAAGTAAAGCCATTGGTAGAGGTGGGCACAACATCCGTTTGGCGGGTCAACTTACTGGTTATGATATTGATGTGTTTAGGGAAGGTGCGGAAGAAGATGTAGAGCTAAGGGAGTTCTCAGACGAAATAGAAGGATGGATTATTGAAGAATTTAGTAAGGCTGGATTGGATACTGCAAAAAGCATTTTAGAGCAAGATGTAGTGGATTTGGTTAAAAGAACAGATTTAGAAGAAGAAACAATTAAAGAGGTTATTAGAATTCTTAGGGAAGAATTTGAAGAATAACTATATTTGAGTATTTTAAAGGCAATTTATGGCTGAAACAGTTAGATTAAATAAAGTATTACGAGAACTCAATATTTCTATTGACCGTGCCGTTGATTTTTTAGAATCAAAGGGCGTTGATATTGAGAAAAGCCCTAACACCAAAATATCAGAGGAAGTACATACCATCCTTTCAAATGAATTCCAAACGGATGCCAATAAAAAAGTGGCATCCAAAGAAGTTGGGGAGGCTAAATTGAAAGAGAAAGAGGTACTGCGTGAGCAACGGGAACGTGAAATTGAAGAAAAACAAAAAGAATCAGCCAGAAGAGAAGAAGTAATTAAAGCCACCAAAACACTTTCTGGACCCAAACAAGTTGGTAAAATTGATTTAAACCCAAAAAAGCCTGAGGTAGCAGTACCTACTAAGCAAAAGGAGCCTGCACTACAAACCCCTGTGGCAGACGAAGAAAAGGCTACTGAAAAACCAGATGTTCAAGAAGAGGCCGTAAAACAAAAAATTGTTCAGAAAGCTAAAGAAGAAGTTAAAGCAGATAGCACTGAAACCAAACAGCAAGCGGTGCCAGAAGCTAAAAAAGATGTTGAACCTAAAAAGCAGGTAACCAATTCCAACGGGGAATTAATCCCTGAAGAAAGGGTAAAAACCAAATATCAAGTACTTAGTGGGCCAAAAATAGCGGGAGATAAAATAGATTTATCGCAGTTTAACAAGCCCAAGAAGAAGAAAGAAGACAAAAAACCGGAGGCTAAACCTGGTGATGCCGCAGCCTCAGCCAATAAGAAGAAACGCCGCCGCATCAGTAAAGTTGGTGGGCCAAATCAATCCAATGATAACAAAGGCGGAGACAACAGGGGGAGCAACGACCGCTTTAAAGGGAAACCAGGCCAAGCAAGACGTCCAATCGTTAAAGAAGATCCCAGTGATGAGGATGTAAAAAAGCAAGTGCGCGAAACACTTGAAAAGCTTCAAGGAAAATCCTCAAAAGGAAAAGGTGCCAAATATAGACGGGATAAAAGAGACCAGCACAGAGATCAAACCGAACGGAATTTAGAGCAAGAAGCAGCAGAAAGCAAAATCCTGAAAGTAACGGAGTTTGTTACAGCTAGCGAGGTTGCAACCATGATGGATGTACCGGTTACCCAAATTATTTCGGCTTGTATGTCACTTGGAATGATGGTAACCATGAATCAGCGTTTAGATGCTGAAACCTTATCTATTGTTGCCGAAGAATTTGGATATGAGGTAGAGTTTGTAACTGCCAACATAGAAGAATCTATTGAGATCTATAAAGATAAAGAAGAAGATTTAAAACCAAGAGCGCCCATTGTAACCGTAATGGGCCATGTAGACCATGGTAAAACATCACTTCTGGATTACATACGTAAAGAAAATGTAATTGCTGGAGAATCGGGTGGTATTACACAGCATATAGGCGCCTACGGTGTGGAATTGGACAATGGGCAAAAAATCGCGTTTTTAGATACACCGGGTCATGAAGCGTTTACCGCCATGCGTGCCCGTGGTGCCCAAGTAACCGATATTGCCATTATTGTGGCGGCGGCAGATGATGACATCATGCCACAAACAAAAGAGGCCATTGCCCATGCGCAAGCCGCTGGGGTCCCTATTGTTTTTGCTATCAATAAAATCGATAAACCTGCGGCAAATCCTGAAAAAATAAAAGAAGGATTGGCACAAATGAATTTATTGGTGGAAGATTGGGGAGGTAAAATCCAATCGCACGATATTTCAGCAAAAGTAGGTACAGGCGTTAAGGAATTATTGGAAAAAGTATTGCTTGAAGCCGAATTATTAGAGCTGAAAGCAAACCCTAATAAACCAGCGCTAGGTACTGTTGTTGAAGCGTTTTTAGATAAAGGACGTGGATATGTTGCTACTATTTTAGTGCAAGCAGGTATGCTGAAAGTTGGTGATTATGTATTGGCTGGAAAAAATAGTGGTAAGGTAAAAGCCATGCACGATGAACGTGGTAATAACGTGGTTACTGCGGGTCCTTCAACGCCAGTTTCTATATTAGGATTGGATGGTGCACCACAAGCGGGAGATAAATTCAATGTATTTGAAGACGAACGTGAAGCGAAACAAATAGCTTCCAAACGCGCACAATTACAACGCGAACAATCCGTTAGAACGCAACGTCATATTACGTTGGATGAAATTGGCCGTCGTATTGCATTGGGCGATTTCCAAGAATTGAATATCATCCTTAAAGGTGATGTGGATGGTTCTGTGGAAGCATTGACCGATTCATTCCAAAAATTATCGACTGAAGAAATTCAAGTGAATATCCTACACAAAGGTGTGGGTGCCATTACCGAAAGTGATGTGTTGTTGGCCTCAGCTTCCGATGCCATTATTATTGGGTTTAATGTAAGGCCCGTAGGGAATGCAAGATCCATTGCCGATAAAGAAGAAATCGATATCAGAACATACTCGATTATCTATGATGCCATCAACGATCTTAAAGATGCCATGGAAGGCATGTTATCGCCAGAGTTTAAAGAAGAGATTTTAGGTACGGCAGAAATAAGAGAGATATTTAAAGTGACCAAAATTGGCAGCATTGCCGGTTGTATGGTAACCAGCGGAAAAATTGTTAGAAACGCGGGCATTCGTTTGATTAGGGATGGCGTGGTTGTGTTTACGGGTGAACTGGCGTCGTTAAAACGATTTAAAGATGATGCTAAAGAAGTAACCAAAGGTTTTGATTGCGGTATGCAAATTAAAAACTACAACGATATTCAAGAAGGCGATATTATTGAAGCTTTCCACCAAGTTGAGGTTAAAAAGAAACTTAAATAAAAAATCAACATTCACAAAACGAAGAAAGCGACCAAAATGGTCGCTTTCTTCGTTTTGTGTTTTCGGCTAAAGCCATCTCTTATCATGGAAAAAATCAATATTGAACCCATTTAACTAGTTCCATTAGGGACTTAAATATGGGCAGCATCATATTAAAACATTGTTTTCTGTGCCTTTATTAGGTACAGGATATAAAACATACATTAAAAATGTCAATCTTTGGTAGATATCCTATTTCGTACCTAAAGGCACGATTTTATCTCTTGGTATTAAGCTACCCATATTAAGCCCCCCTGTTGGCGCTCGTATGCAACGAGTGCTTTCCTAAATTGCACAACAGTTACGGCACTCGTTACAAACGAGCGCTAGCGGGGGCTAGCGGGGACAAAAATCAAATAGTTAATTCAAATAGTTAATAATGGCTTTTGTATTTTTCTAAACATCTAAAGATCTAAACATCTAAACATCTAAACATCTAAACATCTTAACATCCATCATTTCTTCGGTCTAAAAATAAATGCCGCAGGAAATTTGCTTTTAATTTTCTTCAAGGCTCTATCGGCTTCTAAACGCGTTCTAAAATTACCTACCCAAACTTTAAAATTTGGAGGTTCATAAGTATCGGTTGCACGCCAATCAGAAAATGAGTCACCAAATTCCTTTATTGCAGTGCCGGCTCCAGACCTGTTGCCATTATATATTTGTATTTTATATCTGTCAGAATCGGTATCGTTTTTATTCATTTCTTTCTTAATATCCAACAAAGTGGCTATTTTTTTGTCCTGATTTATGGTCACATTGCCTTGTTGGGCACGCCCATAATTTGACGCTAGGACACAAGCGAAAAGGCTTAAAACACTTATTTTTAAATTCAATGATTTCATTTTCAAATATATTTATACAAATGTATACGTTATAAACTTAAATCAAGCCGTTTTTATTATTTAGAATCTCTCTAAATTATCAATATCACTTATCTAAGATTTCTCAAATCGACTTTAAGTATTACTTTTGCGAGAGATTTTTTTAACTGTATTTTTTTCATTTATTAAATGACAAAAGTCATACCAAAGTATAGAAGTTAATATAACCAACAATATGAGAAAGGTGATTCACCGTAAATTAGGTAAAAGCATTCTTAGTTTAGGCTTAATTATTTTATTAGCGTTTACAACCGCTCTTTCTGCTCAAGGGGGAGATCCAGCAAAAGGAAAATCATTATTTAATGCCAATTGTGCTGCTTGTCATCAATTGGACAAAAAAATGACAGGCCCAGCGTTGCGTAATGTAGAGGCACGTTTAGCTGATGAGCAAGGTTTGGATAAAGATTGGATTTACAATTGGATCCATAATAGCTCTGGAGTTATTAAATCGGGCGACGCTTACGCAAACAAAGTGTATAACGAGTTTGGTGGTGCTGCCATGACAGCGTTTCCGCAATTGTCCAATGAAGATATTGATAATATACTTGCCTATACCGCTGAAGTTAAAGCTGAAGCTCCTGCTTCTACAGGTGGTGCAGGCGCAACAAATAATACGGCAAACAAAGGAGGTATTTCAAACGAACTTATATTAGGTGCTTTAGCAATCCTTTTTATATTATTGGCAGCAGGATTATATGTAGTAAACAAAACATTACGTCGTTTTGCTTCTGCCCAAAATATAGAGTTGCCAGAAGAAACCAAAAGAACACCACTTTGGCAAGCTTTCGTAAAAAACCAATTTTTAATGTTGGTTACCGCTATTTTCTTTTTATTGGCAAGTGCTTATTTTGTTTACGGGTTTTTTATGCAAATTGGCATAGACCAAGGATACCAACCTGTACAGCCTATCCATTTTTCACATAAAATCCATGCCGGCGATAATGGTATTGATTGTAAATACTGCCACTCTTCTGCTAGAGTTAGCAAAACTTCAGGGATTCCATCTTTAAATGTGTGTATGAACTGCCATAAATCCATATATGAATACAAAGGGGAAACCACTCCCGAGTATTCTAAAGATTTCTACGATGGCGAAATCAAAAAACTATACAAAGCTGCGGGATGGGATGATGCCGAACAAAAATATACAGGAAATTCACAACCTGTAAAATGGATCCGCATTCATAATTTACCGGATTTTGTTTACTTTAATCACTCACAACACGTTACAGTGGCGGGTGTAGAGTGTCAAACTTGCCATGGGCCTATCCAAGAAATGGAAGTGGTTTCACAATTTGCACCGTTAACCATGGGATGGTGTATTGATTGCCATAGAACCACCAATGTTAATTTGAAAGACAATGCTTATTATGAAAAAATACATGAGCAATTGGCTAAGAAATATGGAGTTAAAGAAGTAACCGAGGCTGAAATGGGTGGCTTAGAATGTGGTAAATGCCATTATTAAATTTAAGAATTACGATTGCGGAATTACGATTGAAAAAATCAAACACCAAGAATAGGAATCGTAAATCGTAAATCAAAAATCGTAAATCAAATCGTAAATCAAAATTAAAAATCGTAAATAATTATGTCATCAAACAAGAAATACTGGAAAAGTGTTGAAGAGCTAAACGAGACTAGCTCTATTGTTGAGACGCTAAAACAAAACGAGTTTGTAGAACAAATTCCTACTGATGCATTTTTAGGAGATAAAAACACATTGGAATCAACCTCTACAACACGTCGCGATTTCTTAAAATATGTAGGGTTTAGTACCGCGGCGGCTTCCTTGGCGGCTTGTGAAGGCCCTGTTGTTAAATCTATTCCTTATGTAGTGCAGCCTCAAGAAATTATTCCTGGTGTTGCCAACTATTACGCAACCACCATTGCAGATGGATTCGATTTTGCTAGTGTATTGGTAAAAACGCGTGAAGGCCGTCCAATTAAAATTGAAAACAACACTTTGGCAGCTACTGGCGGTAATGCGAATGCTAGAGTGAATGCTTCGGTTTTAGGCTTGTATGACAGCCTAAGGGTGCAAGTGCCCAAAAAAGAAGGTGCTTCTATCTCTTGGAGTACATTTGATATAGAAACCAATCAAAAATTAACCGACTTAAAGGCCGATGGAAAAGAAATTGTGTTATTGACACAAACTTTTGCGAGCCCTTCTACATCTAAGTTGATTTCAGAATTTAAAGAAAAATACGGTAATGTTCGTCATGTCGTTTACGATGCCATTTCAGAATCGGCTGCCTTGGATGCTTACCAAGCCAAATATGGAGAACGTGCTTTAGCTAATTACGATTTCTCTAAAGCGATGACCATTGTATCTGTTGGTGCCGACTTTTTGGGCGATTGGCAAGGTGGCGGATTTGATGCTGGATATGCAAAAGGACGTATTCCTCAAGAAGGAAAAATGTCTCGTCACATCCAGTTTGAATCTAATATGTCGTTAACAGGTGCGAATGCCGATAAGCGTGTGCCATTAACACCTAGCGAACAAAAAATAGCATTAGCTAAATTATATAGTTATGTAGTTGGTGGTTCTGTTTCAGGTAGTTTACCCGCAAGTGTAGAGGATGCTGTTAAAAATACGGCAGCCCATTTAAAGAAAGCTGGTAGTAAAGGGGTTGTGGTTACAGGAATCAATGATGTCAATGCACAAACCGTTGCATTGGAAATCAATGTTTTTTTAGCTAGTGAAGCTTTTGATGCTAAAACACCTATAAAAACAAGGCAAGGCAGCGATGAGGCTGTTTTAACTTTAGTTGCCGATATGAAGGCAGGTAAGGTGGGCGCCATTATTATGAGTGGTGTTAATCCAATGTACAGCTTACCAAATGCTTCAGATTTTGCTGAAGGATTGAAAAAAACAGAATTATCGATAGCGTTCTCAATGAAAGTTGATGAAACGTCTACAAAAGTACAATACATTGCAGCAGCGCCCCATTATTTAGAATCTTGGGGCGATGCTGAATTGAAAAAAGGACATTATGCGTTAATACAACCTACTATCCGTCCATTATTTAATACCAGACAATTTCAAGAGAGCTTGTTAAAATGGACAGGGAACAATGTTTCTTACCACGATTACATCAAAGATACTTGGAATTCAAGCATTTTAGGAGGGAATCCATTCAACCAAGCTTTACATGATGGGGTGTTTGTTCATGGATCTTCCATGGGCGTATTAAATGGTTCTTCAAGCAAAACAGTGGAAACTACTTCGACGGCATTAAACGATAAGAAAAACAAGACTTTTGTTGGAGGTATCATTCATGATGTTGCCGTTGGTGTTGGAATTAAAGATGAAGATAAGAGTGGAAACACCACCACCACATCTCCTAAAACAACAACAAATATTGTTGGCACTTCTGCATTATCAGTTACTTCAGGAGGAAATGCTGCGAATGCTTTGGCTGCCTCAGCAAAAAAATCCGGTTTAGAATTATCATTATATACCAAAGTAGGTATGGGTGATGGGCAACAAGCCAACAACCCATGGTTGCAAGAGTTTCCAGACCCCATTACAAGAACATCTTGGGAAAACTATTTAACCATCTCAAAAGCCGATGCTGATGCGGTTGGTTTAACTAACAGGCATGTTGCCAATGGCGCGTTAAATGGAAGTTATGCCAAAATAACTGTAAACGGTACAAGTATCACAGTACCGGTTATCATTCAACCAGGACAGGCCAAAGGGTCTGTTGGTTTATCATTTGGTTATGGTAGAACTGCTGGCTTAAAAGAAGAGATGCAAACAGGCGTTAATGCATACACAGTGTACCATGGTTTTAATAGTGTGCAAAATGTAACTATTGAGCCTGTGGCCGGAGAACATGAATTTGCTTGTGTGCAGTTGCAAAACACATTAATGGGGCGTGGCGACATTATAAAGGAAACGACTTTAGAGATATTTAACACTTACGATAAAGAAGATCATGAACACGGTTGGAATAAAGTTGCCAAAGTTTCTTTAAATCATGTTGAAACTCCCGTAACATCGCCAGATGTTGATTTGTGGGATTCTTTTGATCGTTCCATTGGGCATCATTTCAATTTGTCAATCGATTTAAATGCGTGTACCGGATGTGGTGCGTGCGTTATTGCTTGCCATGCTGAAAACAACGTGCCTGTGGTTGGTAAAACCGAAGTACGCCGTAGCCGTGATATGCACTGGTTGAGGATTGACAGATATTACTCTTCTGAAGAATCATTTATTGGAGACAATGAAAAGAAAGAAAATATTTCTGGTTTAGGAAACTCATTAAGTGAATTTAGAGAAATGGAACATGCATCTGTGAATCCACAAGTAGCTTTCCAACCCGTTATGTGCCAGCATTGCAACCATGCGCCCTGCGAGACGGTTTGTCCAGTTGGCGCACCTGTGCATGGGCGTCAAGGCCAAAGTCAAATGATATATAACCGTTGTGTGGGCACTAGATATTGTGCTAACAATTGTCCTTATAAAGTGCGCCGTTTTAACTGGTTCTTGTATAATGGCAATGATGAGTTCGACTACCATATGAATGATGATTTAGGGCGTATGGTATTGAATCCAGATGTGGTGGTGCGTTCTCGTGGGGTAATGGAAAAATGTTCTATGTGTATCCAAAAAACACAAAAAACAATCCTGGATGCAAAACGCGATGGACGTGAAATTAAAGATGGCGAATTCCAAACAGCATGTTCTGCAGCCTGTGGCAATGGTGCCATGGTTTTTGGAGACATCAACGATAAGGAAAGTAAAGTTGTAAAACTTAAAGAAGATAATCGTATGTATCACTTGTTAGAAAGCGTCGGGGTTAAACCAAACGTGATGTATCAAACCAAAGTGAGAAATACAAATGAAGCATAAATCTAATTAAAGAATCAATTATATAATTATGGCGTCTCATTACGAAGCACCTATTAGAAGACCTTTAGTTACAGGCGAAAAATCATACCACGATGTATCTGTGGATGTGGCAAGACCTGTTGAAGGAAAAGCCAATAAACAATGGTGGATAGTATTTTCTATAGCACTAGCAGCTTTCCTTTGGGGAATAGGTTGTATTATTTATACCGTTTCTACAGGAATTGGAACGTGGGGTTTAAATAAAACCGTAGGCTGGGCTTGGGATATTACTAACTTCGTTTGGTGGGTTGGTATCGGGCACGCAGGAACACTTATTTCTGCGGTACTTTTACTGTTCCGTCAAAAATGGCGGATGGCCATTAACCGTTCTGCGGAAGCGATGACCATCTTTTCGGTAATTCAAGCTGGCCTGTTCCCAATCATTCACATGGGTCGCCCATGGTTGGCATATTGGGTATTGCCTATTCCAAATCAATTCGGTTCGCTATGGGTAAACTTTAA
Organism: Mariniflexile sp.; assembly: GCF_052728615.1. Lineage (NCBI taxonomy): Bacteria > Pseudomonadati > Bacteroidota > Flavobacteriia > Flavobacteriales > Flavobacteriaceae > Mariniflexile > Mariniflexile sp. The sequence continues at coordinate 43,259 of NZ_JBFVFE010000007.1, forward strand.
CTCGCCATTGCTCTGGGACGTGTTTGCCATTTCAACCTATTTATCCGTATCAATGGTGTTCTGGTGGACCGGATTGTTACCGGATTTCGCCATGTTGCGCGATAGGGCCATCAAACCCTTCCAAAAGAAAATCTATTCATTATTAAGTTTTGGATGGTCTGGTCGTGCTAAAGATTGGCAACGTTTTGAAGAAGTATCTTTGGTACTTGCAGGTTTGGCAACTCCTCTGGTACTTTCTGTGCATACTATTGTATCATTTGACTTTGCTACCTCGGTCATTCCAGGTTGGCACACCACCATATTCCCTCCGTACTTCGTTGCAGGAGCGGTATTCTCAGGATTCGCCATGGTAAATACGCTTCTTATTATTATGAGAAAAGTGTGTAACCTTGAAGATTATATTACCGTACAGCACATCGAATTAATGAACATCGTCATCATGATTACGGGTTCCATTGTTGGTGTGGCATATATCACGGAGTTGTTCATTGCTTGGTATTCGGGTGTTGAATATGAACAATACGCTTTCTTAAACAGGGCAACCGGCCCTTACTGGTGGGCTTACTGGTCCATGATGACCTTTAACGTGTTCTCGCCGCAGTTTATGTGGTTCAAAAAATTAAGAACCAGTATTATGTTCTCATTTTTCATCTCTATTATAGTGAATATAGGGATGTGGTTTGAGCGTTTTGTAATTATAGTAACCTCATTGCACCGAGATTACTTACCATCGTCATGGACCATGTTCTCGCCAACATTTGTAGACATAGGAATTTTTATTGGAACCATTGGCTTCTTCTTCGTATTGTTCTTATTGTACTCAAGAACATTCCCGGTAATAGCACAGGCAGAGGTTAAAACCATTTTAAAATCTTCTGGCGAACGTTACAAACGGATTAGAGAATCAGGTGGAAGTTTAGTGGGTGCAGGAGTGGATGCCAGAACATCAAATTTTAAAATTCCAGAACAGACCACAACTGCAAGGCCAAATCAAGATAAAGCGGAGAAATTGGATAATTTATTGCAGGGCGTTGGTAAATTTGACCCAACATTACAAACTCCTGATGATTTAAAGGTTATCAGCGGCATTGGCCCAAAAATGGAAAAAGTGCTTAACAGCATTGGTATTTTTACCTATGCCCAAGTAAGTAAGATGACCAAAAGAGAATATGACTTGTTGGATGATATTACAGGTTCTTTCCCAGGAAGGGCAGAACGTGATGATTGGTCTGGACAAGCTAAAAAACTAATAAACTAAACATAGTCCATGGAAGCTTCAAAAGTTATTCACGCTATTTATACAGATGATGATATATTAATGTCGGCTGTTAAAAAGGTTAAGGCAGAAAGATATCACATCGAAGAAATATATACGCCGTTTCCGGTTCACGGACTAGACAAAGCGATGGGATTGGAGCCTACGCGCATTGCCATTACAGCATTCATATATGGTTTAATTGGTTTAACCGTTGCAATAGTGATGATGAACTATATGATGATTGAAGATTGGCCTCAAGACATTGGGGGCAAACCAAGTTTTAGCTATTTGGAAAATTGTCCGGCCTTTGTACCTATCATGTTTGAGTTAACGGTGTTTTTTGCGGCGCATTTAATGGTCATGACCTTTTACATGCGCAGCAGGATGTGGCCATTTAAAAAAGCCGAAAATCCAGATCCAAGAACAACCGACGATCATTTTTTAATGGAAATTGCCGTTGACGGTAATGAAAACGAACTAACAAGTTTGCTTAAAGAAACGGGAGCAGTTGAGATCAATTTAATTAATAAAGCGCATTAATGATGATGAAAAGCTTAATTAAAACATTAGTATTGGCAGTGGCTTTGGTAGCTGTGTCGTGTAAAAAAGATTCAGCGCCAAACTATCAATATATGCCTAATATGTATGAATCTGCAGGATATGAAACATACGGCGAAGCAGCATTTGAAAATGGCATGGAAGCACAGTTGCCTGCTGAAGGCTCTATAGCTAGAGGAAATGTGCCTTTTGATATTGAAAATTCCACCCAAGGCTACATGGTGGCAAAAGAAACCTTAAAAAGCCCATTGGATTCCACTGCGGTAGATTTAGAAAAAGGGAAAGTATTATTTGATATCTATTGCGCCATTTGCCATGGCGGTAAGGGTGATGGACAAGGAAACTTAGTTAAGCGTGAAAAAATATTGGGAATTCCAAGTTATGATGATGTTGGTAGAGCCATAAACGAAGGGAGTATTTACCATACTATTTATTATGGGAAAAATGCAATGGGCAGTTATGCGAACCAGTTGAAAGAGGAAGAGCGTTGGCAAGTAGTTGCTTATGTTTTGGAATTAAAGGCTCAATTAGAAAAGTAAGATAGATAAGATTATTATATAGATATGTATACATTTTCAAATAAGTTAAAGACATTTTCTTTCATTCTAATGATATTAGGCGCATTAGGTTTGGGATATGGTTTTATGACATCCCATAAATCTTTGGAAGAAGTAAAAGAAATGCTTGCAGAAGAAGTTGCGCACCATGGTGGTGGCCATAAAGCACCTACTAAAGCGCATGCTGCTGCTGCTGTAGAAGATCATTCTGATGATGCACATGAGCCTAACGCCCATGATGCGTTGGCTGATGTTGGCCATCAAACGGCAGATGCGCACCATGGCGATGAGCATGCAGAACATGTTCAGCATCAAATAGCAAACAGGCCATGGTCTGCACTTTATGTGGCGGCCTTTTTCTTTATGATGATTGCTTTAGGGGTTTTGGCTTTTTATGCCATTCAAATCGCATCACAAGCAGGATGGTCTCCCGTATTGTTTAGGGTCATGGAAGGTATTACAGCCTATGTATTGCCCGGAACTTTAATTGTATTAGGAATCGCTATTGCATCTGGAACCATTGGACACTATAATTTATTTGTTTGGATGGACCCTGAAGTTGTAGCTCACGATAAGCTAATAGCAGGAAAATCGGGCTTTTTAAACTTGCCTTGGTTTGTTATTCGTGGGTTAATATTTATTACAGGGTGGAGCTTATACCGTCACTTTGCTCGTAAATTCTCCATAGCACAAGATACTGCTGAAGATACCAAGAACTTTAAAAAGTCATTTAGAATAGCGGCAGGTTTCTTGGTATTCTTTATATATACAGAATCCATGATGTCTTGGGATTGGATCATGAGTGTAGATCCACATTGGTTCTCAACATTGTTTGGTTGGTATGTGTTTGCAAGTATGTTTGTAAGTGGCATTACGGTTATTGCTCTTGTTACCATCTACCTAAAATCCAGAAACTATTTAGAATTTGTTAACGAAAACCATTTGCACGATGTTGCTAAATACATGTTCGCTTTCAGTATTTTCTGGACCTACTTATGGTTTTCACAGTTCATGCTTATCTGGTATTCAAATATTCCTGAAGAGGTCACTTATTTTATAACACGTTTTGGCGATTATCAATTACTATTCCTAGGGATGGTGGTGTTGAACTTTGTGTTCCCAATTTTAATGTTGATGAACGCCGACTATAAACGCATCCCTTGGTTTGTGGTCATATCAGGTTTAATAATATTGTTTGGACATTACATAGATATATTTGTTATGATTATGCCGGCTACAGTGGGCGACAGATGGTTTATTGGTATTCCAGAAATCAGTGCTATATTATTGTTTGCAGGATTATTCATGTTTGTAGTATTTACTGCATTCACAAAAGCGCCGTTACTTGTAAAAGGATATCCTTTTAGAAAAGAAAGTGAACATTTCCATTATTAATTAAGATATAAATAAAGACGAACGATACAAATGACTGCTTTATTAACAATTATAGTTTTAGTATTTATTTTGGTTGCCATTTGGCAAATGATAAAGATTTTTGATTTGGCACAGGCTAAAGTCGAGAATTCCCAAATTGCCAACGACAAGGATAATACAATAAATGGATATTTAATGATGGGCTTTTTAGCGTTCATTTATATCATTACCATTGTGTGTTTTGTTAAATGGGGCGATTTGCCTTTACTTTCCAATTCGGCATCCGAACACGGCCCTACCATTGATAATTTAATGGTTATTTCATTGGTTATTATCTTTTTTGTGCAAACCATTACGCAATTCCTATTGCACTATTTCGCTTTTAAATATAAAGGGGAAAAAGGTAAAAAAGCGTTATTCTTTGCCGATAACAATAAACTGGAATTTATTTGGACCATTATTCCCGTAATTGTTCTGGCAGGCTTGATTATTTACGGATTAAGTACATGGATTAGCATAACCAGTATTGATGAAAGTGATGATCCATTGGTAATAGAATTATATGCACAACAGTTTAACTGGACCGTACGTTATGCAGGACAGGACAATACATTAGGGAAAGCGAATGTGCGTTTAATAGACATTGATAGAGCCAACGTTTTAGGTTTGGATGAAGCAGATCCAAATGCACAAGATGATATTATCACTAAAGAGTTGCATTTGCCCGTAGGTAAGCCTGTGCTATTCAAAATGCGTTCGCAAGATGTTTTGCATTCTGCCTATATGCCGCACTTCAGGGCACAAATGAACTGTGTTCCAGGTATGATAACCCAATTTGGTTATACCCCAACGATTACTACGGCAGAAATGAGACAAACACCGGAAATGGTTGAAAAAGTGGCACATATTAATAACATTAGAGTTGAGAAAAGTAAAGCACTGGTTGAAAAAGGTGGAACGGCTTTAGATCCTTACGAATTTGATTACCTACTATTATGTAATAAAATTTGCGGCAAATCGCATTATAACATGCAAATGAAGATTATAGTGGAAACGCAAGATGAGTATGATGCTTGGATAAAGGAGCAAAAGGTATTCAAAAATTCTCTAGTTAATTAATTTAAAAGATAAAAACGATATAAGATTATGTCAGCACACGAAGATATTCACGCTCACGACGCTCACGACGACCACGGACATCATCATAAAGAAACTTTTGTTACTAAATATATATTTAGTCAAGACCATAAAATGATTGCCAAACAGTACCTGGTTACAGGTACTATTATGGGTGTTATTGGAGTTTTAATGTCTATGATGTTCCGTATGCAAATTGCATGGCCAGAGCAACCTAATCTATTGTTTGAAGCATTATTAGGTAAATGGGCTCCTGAGGGCGTTATGGATGCAGATATTTATTTAGCATTGGTTACCATACATGGTACCATCATGGTATTCTTTGTATTGACTGCCGGATTGAGCGGTACATTTAGTAACCTGTTAATTCCATTGCAAATCGGTGCGCGCGATATGGCATCGGGGTTCTTGAATATGATTTCTTATTGGTTATTCTTCCTATCTAGTATAATCATGGTGCTCTCATTATTTGTTGAAGCAGGCCCTGCTGCAGCTGGATGGACCATCTATCCACCATTAAGTGCTTTGCCAATGGCACAAGGAGGGTCAGGTATGGGCATGACCTTATGGTTGGTTTCTATGGCTATCTTTATTGCGTCATCTTTAATGGGGTCGCTCAACTATATTGTTACAGTTATTAATTTGCGTACCAAAGGCATGTCCATGACAAGATTGCCACTTACAATTTGGGCATTTTTTGTAACAGCTATCATAGGTGTTGTATCATTCCCGGTATTATTGTCGGCTGCTTTATTATTGATCATGGACAGAAGTTTTGGAACATCCTTTTTCTTATCCGATATATTTATTCAAGGCGAAGTATTACACTATCAAGGTGGTTCGCCTGTATTATTTGAGCACTTGTTTTGGTTTTTAGGACATCCTGAAGTTTATATTGTAATCTTACCCGCCATGGGTATAGTGTCCGAAATTTTGGCATCAAACTCGCGCAAGCCCATATTTGGTTACCGTGCCATGATCGCTTCTATATTGGCCATCGCCTTTTTATCGACTGTTGTTTGGGGGCACCATATGTTTATTTCCGGAATGAATCCATTTTTAGGGTCGGTATTTACATTCACAACCTTATTGATTGCGATTCCGTCTGCTGTAAAGGCATTCAACTGGATCACAACACTTTGGAAAGGTAATTTACAGTTGAATCCCGCCATGTTATTCTCCATAGGATTTGTGTCCACATTTATAACAGGTGGTTTAACAGGAATTATTTTAGGCGATAGTGCTTTGGATATTAACGTGCATGATACCTATTTCGTGGTAGCGCATTTCCATTTAGTAATGGGTATATCGGCACTTTACGGCATGTTTGCAGGAATTTACCATTGGTATCCCAAAATGTTTGGCCGTATGCTGAACAAAAACTTAGGCTATATCCATTTTTGGGTGACCGCAGTTTGTGCTTACGGTGTATTTTTCCCCATGCATTTTATAGGAATGGCAGGTTTGCCACGTCGTTATTATACAAACACCAACTTTCCATTATTTGACGATTTAGCAAATGTGAATGTCATCATTACAATTTTTGCCTTGATTGGCGGAGTGGTACAGATCATCTATCTATATAACTTTTTCAGTAGTATGTTTTATGGTAAAAAAACCGTTCAAAATCCTTGGAAATCAACTACTTTGGAATGGACAGCTCCTGTAGAGCATATTCATGGGAACTGGCCAGGAGATATTCCACATGTGCACCGTTGGGCTTATGATTATAGTAAACCGGGGCATGATGTAGATTTCGTTCCACAGAATATTCCCTTAAAAGAAGGCGAAGAAGAACTTCAGCATTAAAATATTTAATTGGTAAAATAGAAAAAGCCCACCTTTCAAAGGTGGGCTTTTTTCGTTTAAAAGCTTTTTTTTTCGATGAAATGCAAAATAATTATAAAATAATCGTTGAAATACAAAAAAATCAGTTAAATTGCACCATAAATATTTAAAGTATAAGATCTTTTTGAACCCATTATTATCAATTTTACTGTGAATGTGCTATTTAACTAATCTATCATTATGAAAAAAAACTTCTCATTTAGGTATGCAAAATTTTTTGCAATCTATATCATGGTATTTCTTTGGGGTACTATGGTGGCTAGTGCCCAGTGCCCTACTGTAACAAATTCAAATCCACCTCCTATTTGTAACGGAGGAGGTTATACTTTTGCGAATTTAAGTACTGACTATGCGCCAGGTGCGGTTTGGTATAGCGCAGCAACAGGTGGAATTAGGTATAGTTCAAGCGGATTAGTTCCGCAAGGCATCTATTATGCAGGTAATAATGCGGGTAATTGCGGAACAAGACAATCCGTTACGGTAACTTTCCAAGTAGATCCTGTGCCTCCAATAGGAGCTTCTTTAGATAAGTTTTACTGTAGCAATGATAATGCAACTATTCAAAATTATATTGATGATGCATTAGTTGGTTATGTTCCAGTAGGAGGATCAGTAAGGGTTTATTACAACGCTGCGTTAACTAACCAAGCTAATACTACAGATGCTATTACAAATGGTGTTGTAAATTTATTTATTGTTTTTAGTGATGGAACAACTCCAACACCTTGCACAAGTCAGATTAAGTTTGGAAAGTCAATACAATCTATTTCACCTCCAGATCCAACACCTCCACCATCCCAGGAATATTGTTCAGATGCTAATCCTACAATTGGAAATTTAAATCCAGGTACTACAGGCACATATAATTGGTATGATCAAGTTGATGCTTTAGGAAAACCAGTGCCTCCAATTTTACAAGCATCGGAACCTTTGGTCAATGGAATCTATTATGTGCAGGTTAATGATATTAATTGTAGCAGCAATGCGGTGCCAGTTACCGTAACTATAAATGATCCTTATGATCCAGGCACATCAACTACATTGGATTATTGTGAAGATAATCTGCCACCAACACCGTTCGATTTGTTCGATGCACTAGGAGGCTCTCCAGATAACAACGGAACTTGGACAGGGCCCATCACGACAACCAATGGTTTTCAAGGCACGATTGATATTTCAACATCGCCACCAAATATTTATACATTCACTTATACAGTTCCTGCAAATGGTGCGTGCCCCCAAACAGCGTCTAATGTTACCATTGCTATTTATGAATCGTTTTCATCGGGAACTGATTTAAGTCCAGTCACTTTTTGTGAGTCTACAGCTCCTGCTGCATTCAATTTGTTTGCTTTATTAAGTGGTCAGGATGCAGGTGGTCAATGGACTCAAGGAACTTTAAGCACAGATCCTCCTATTAATAGTCCAATAGATTTAACAGGGTTCGCTCCAAACACCTATAATTTTACATATACCCAAAATGGATTGCCAAACCCTTGTCTAGAGGAATCAACTACGGTGCAAGTTATTATTTTGCCAGACCCCAATGCAGGTGTTGCAGTAAATCAAACATTTTGTGAAAATGAATTAACAGCTAATTCACCTTTTGATTTATTTGATGCTTTAGATGGCTCACAAGATAATGGAGGTACTTGGACAGATGCAAGCAATACAACCGTTCCTGATCCTTTGAATTTAGACATTACTGGCTTTACGGTAGCAGGAAGTCCATATAATTTTACTTATACGGTTGATAATGGAACGTGTACAGATGATGAAACCATAACAATAACCATTGAACCTGCCCCAGAATCTGGAACGCCAAATCCGGCAGCTGAATTTTGTGAAGCAACGGCACCTGCAAGTTTTGATTTGTTTACACTTTTAGAAGGCGAGGATCAAACAGGTACTTGGTATATTGGGACCGATAATACGGGGGCTAAAACGCCTAATACAGTAAATTTATCTTCGCTTACAGCCAACACCTATAATTTTACTTATGATGTTGCTGCCATAGGAAGTTGCGATGATGAATTGGTTACGGTTCAAGTCATAATAAATCCATTGCCTAATACAGGGACCCCAAATAATCCGCCGCCATTTTGTGAAAATGACCCATTATTGAACAACACCGCTTTTGATTTGTTTACTTTATTAAGCGGACCGGTTGATTCAGGAGGCACTTGGACAGATGATGGTACCTCTAATGCTTTAACGCTGAACAATGTTGATCTATCAACTTTGGCCATAGGAACTTTTGATTTCACTTATACTGTAACAGATGGCAATGGTTGCTCAAACAGCACCACGGTTACCATCGTTATTGATGACGCCCCAGAATCTGGAACGCCAAATCCGGCAGCTGAATTTTGTGAAGCAACGGCACCTGCAAGTTTTGATTTGTTTACACTTTTAGAAGGCGAGGATCAAACAGGTACTTGGTATATTGGGACCGATAATACGGGGGCTACTACTCCTAATCCAGTAAATTTATCTTCGCTTACAGCCAACACCTATAATTTTACTTATGATGTTGCTGCCATAGGAAGTTGCGATGATGAATTGGTTACGGTTCAAGTCATAATAAATCCATTGCCTAATACAGGGACCCCAAATAATCCGCCGCCATTTTGTGAAAATGACCCACTATTGAACAACACCGCTTTCGACTTGTTTACTTTATTAAGCGGACCGGTTGATTCAGGAGGCACTTGGACAGATGATGGCATCTCTAATGCTTTAACGCTGAACAATGTTAATTTATCCCTATTAACAATAGGGGTTTATAATTTTACTTATAACATTACGGATGCTAATACTTGTACAAATAGCACCACAGTTACAATAACAATTGTGGACGCACCAGAATCGGGTACTGCAAATCCACTGGCTGAATTTTGTATTTCAAACATCACAACAAGTCAAACAGTGGATCTGTACTCCTTACTTACAGGTGAAGACCAAACAGGAACTTGGAGTGATGATGATGCTTCAGGTGCTTTAAATGGGAATTTAGTTACTATTGAAGGACTTTCAGCAAATACTTATAATTTTACTTATGATGTTGCTGCGATAGGAAATTGTGATGATGTCAATGTAATGGTAACTATTGTAATAAACGATTCACCAGCACCACCCGCTGCATCACCTCAAGAATTTTGTGATACAGCAACCGTTGCAGAGTTAGTCGCCACAGGAACAGCCATTCAATGGTATAATGTTTCAACAGGCGGAACACCTTTAATGGGAACTACAGCATTAGTTGACGGACAACTGTATTATGCAACTCAAACGAATGCCACAACAGGTTGTGAATCTTCTGTAAGAACTCCGGTAACGGCAATAATTTACCTATCACCAAACGCAGGAAATCCAAATGCAACAGCCATTGTAGCTTGTAATACTAACAATGCCATAGATTTATTTATGGGATTGGATGGCACACAAGATACTGGTGGTACTTGGAGTAATGACAACGGTATAGGAATATTAGTAGGCAATACGTTGAATGCCATTGGAGTAATACCTGGAGATTATCAATTTACGTATTTAGTAACGGCATCTTCCCCTTGTATGGATTCAAGCTCAACCATTACAATAACTATCGAACCGCCCTTAAATGCAGGAACAGATACTACTTTAGAGGTGTGCAGCACGAATGGAACCACCGATTTATTCACGCTAATAGGTGCAGCCGATTTAGGAGGCACTTGGTCGCCAGCCATGGCTAGCGGTTCAGGTGTTTTCGATCCTTTGGTGGATGCATCTGGAATATACACGTATTCATTAACAAATAGTTGTGGAACGGATACGAGTCAAGTAACCGTAACGGTAACGCCAGCAGCAAATGCAGGAGCAGATAACACCGTTAATGTTTGTGTCATAGAGGGAATTACAGACTTATTCACCTTTTTAGGTACTAGCGCGCAAACGGGTGGCACTTGGTCGCCTGCTTTAGCAAGCGCTACAGGAGCGTTTGATCCCTTGGTAGATACCGCAGGAATATATACTTATTTAGTGACTGCCACATCTCCATGTACTTTAGATTCGAGTGCGCAAATAACGGTAACTGTTAGTGATAGCCCTGTACCGGTTGCTTTAAATTTAAATCCGGAATTCTGTAAAGCTGATAATCCAAAGGTTTCAGATTTAGATGCATCAATTAGCGTAACAGGAACTATAAGTTGGTATGCAGATGCCTCCTTGTCAATGCCTTTAAATGCCACGGAGGCATTAGTGGATGGGGAAGATTATTTTGCAAGACAAACTACGGCTTCTGGCTGCGAGTCATCAAAATATGTTCAAATTACTGCCACTGTTAATGATGTTGCAACACCAACGCAAATAAATCCAAATCTTGAATTGTGTATCAATGATGGTCCTACAATTTTAAACTTAACCTTAAACATTTCACAATACAATTCCAATACAGATAATGTTATCTGGTACGATACACAAACGGGCGGTACACCATTGGCAAGTAGTTCATTATTGAGCTACGGTGCCACGTATTATGCTGTATTATTTGATGCCTCTACAGGTTGTGAAAGTAGCATCCGTTTAGAGGTTATGCCAAATGTTACCTCATGTGGTAGAATAGCCTTGCCAGATGGGTTTTCGCCAAATGGAGATGCTGTTAATGATACCTTCGATTACAATAATTTAGATATCATATATCCTAATTTTGAAATGGAAATTTACAACAGATATGGAAACATTGTTTTTAAAGGAAACGCTTCGAGTCCGCGTTTTGATGGCACATCCAATCAGGCAAGAACATTGATTAAAGGGGATCTTCCCGTGGGTGTTTATTTCTATATATTCAATTATAATGATGGTAAAAATAAGCCAGCACAAGGACGTTTATACTTAAGCAGATAATTTATAGATAAATCAAAATTTAGAAACGATGAAAAATTTAAATATATATCATAAAATAGCTGCATTTATAAGTTTGACATTAGTGTCCTTACAAAGTTTTGCGCAGCAAGACCCTCAATTTACACAGTATATGTACAATATGAGCGTTATAAACCCTGCTTATGCAACGGCAGATCAAGCCATTTTGAATTTGGGAGGCCTATACAGAACCCAATGGGTTGGTATGGAAGGCGCACCCAAAACAGGTACTTTTTTTGCCCACACACCCATCAACGAGAAAATAGAGGCGGGAATTTCGTTTACAAACGATAATATAGGTGATGTGGTCCAGGAAAATAACATTTATGCCGATTTTGCCTACGTGTTGCCCATGGGGTTGGAAGGCGGTAAGCTGTCATTGGGCCTTAAGGCTGGATTCACATTTTTTAATGTAAATTTTGATGGGTTTAATCTGCAATCAGGTAATACTTCTACAGATGTGGCTTTTAACGAAAACATCAGTCAAACCTTCCCGAATATAGGAATCGGTGCCTTTTATTTCACCGATAATTATTATATCGGCCTATCGGCTCCAAATATGTTGAACTCTAAACATATCGAAACCGAAAACGGCGTAAAAGCAACGGGCGTTCAAAGTATCCATTATTATGTAACGGGCGGTTATGTTTTCGACATCAACCGAGATCTAAAGTTCAAACCGGCGTTTATGGCGAAGGCGGTTCAAGGGGCACCTTTAGCGTTGGATATTACGGCAAATGTTTTAATTAATGAAAAATTGGAAGCTGGTTTAGGCTACCGTTTGGATGATGCCATTAGTGGACTTGTGAGTTTTAGAGTGTTGCCAGATTTAAAAATAGGATATGCTTACGATTTTACAACCAGTAACCTAGGCAATTATAATTCAGGTTCTCACGAACTGTTCATTTTGTTTGACATTGATCTATTCGGACTAAAAGGCGGCTACGATCGTTCACCTAGATTCTTCTAACCATAAAGACTACAAAGAAATGAAAAAACACATATACATACTTGCAAGCCTTTTATTAGTTAGTGGCATGGCACTGGCACAAAAAGGAAACTTAAAAAGAGCGAATAAACTTTTTGAAATGAGAGCATATATTGAAGCGGCCGAAATGTACGAAACCAAAGACCGTACCCAAGAAGTGCTACAAAATTTAGGCGATAGTTATTACTACAATACCAACCTTCAAAAGGCGATTAAAACCTATAGAGAGCTGTTTGTTACTTATGGCGATTCCATAGATATTGAATTCCATTTTAGGTTCGCCCAAGCTTTAAAAGGGGTTAAAGATTATAAGGAAGCCGATGCGCATTTAAGCAGATACTATAACCAACGCATCAATACGCCTGCCTTTATAGAGATGGTTGAAAAAACAACACCACATACTTTTAAGCTAGAGCAGATTACAAATGATACTGCTACAAACAGCGATTTTGGCATGTCTTTTTATGGTGATGATAAAGTGGCTTTTGCTTCTACCAGAAACACCGAAAACCCATCGTATTCTTGGAATAAATTACCTTATTTGGATTTATATTATGGCAATTTAACCGCTAACGGAAAGTTGGAAAATGTGATGCCTTTTTCAGATGAAATCAATACCGATTCCCACGAAAGCAGTGCAACCTTCAGTAAGGATGGTAAAACCATGTATTTTAACAGAACCAACCAGACACGTACTAAAACCGATGATGAAAGAATAGCGCATGTTCAAATTTTCAAGGCAGAATTAGTAGATGGAAAATGGACGAATGTTAAAGAATTGCCATTCAACTCCAACGCATACAGTTGCGAACACCCCAGCATTGGTAAAGACGGAAAAACACTTTATTTTTCTAGCGACATGCCAGGAACTCTTGGTGGTTTCGATATTTATAAAGTGGCTATCAATGACGATGGAACTTTTGGAACGCCCGAAAATTTAGGGGCAAATATCAATACCAAACACCGTGAGCAATTTCCTTTTATAAGCGATTTGGATGTGCTGTATTTTGCATCCGATGGGCATTTGGGTTATGGCGGATTGGATGTTTTTAGATGTAATTCCGTTAACGGAAGTTTCGATAAACCCGTAAACTTAGGAAGTTCCATCAACACAAGCTTGGACGATTTTGCCTATGCCGTTAAAGAAAATGAAAATAAGGGATATGTATCTTCAAACAGAAGCGGGTTCGATAGGTTGTACGGCTTTGGAAGGGAAGAAAACATGTTGACCAAGTATTTGGTTGAAGGTCTTGTTCGGGCTAAAAACACAAATGCTTTGCTTCCGGGTACCTTGGTAACGTTGTCTGATGATGCTGGAAATGTACTTCAAGATTCCATTGTGGGCGACCAGGCAGATTATTTGTTCAAAATTGAACCCAACAAAAAATATATAATCAAAGGCACTCGTAAAGCGTATATTCCGCAGCAAGTGGAGTTTTCAACCGATAGCCAAGGAAAAGTGCAGCACAATATTTATTTAATATTGGAGTCGTTTGTAGATGCGGAAGAACCCGTTAAACAAAAGGAAAACGATATTGTACAAGTAGAATTGGATAAAATCTATTTTGATTTTGATAAATCGAATATCCGCGCCGATGCGGCCACTACTTTAAATGTGCTGGTAGATTTAATGAAAAAATACCCGTCCATGGAAATAGAAGTGTCGGCACACACCGATGCCAGAGGTGTTGATCAATATAACTTGGATCTGTCCAAACGTCGTGCAGCTTCCACTTTGGAATATTTGGTAAGCCAAGGCATCAACCGAAACCGCTTAAAAAGTATCGGTTACGGCGAAACCCAACCACTTAACAGATGTGTTAAAGAAGGAATTTGTACAGAAGCGGAATATGATATTAACCGTCGTTGTGAGTTTACGATTTTGAATTAAACAAATTCCTGCGAAAGCAGGAATCTCATTCTCGAGAACCCATAAACATAATTAAAAGCCTTTCCTTCTGCGAAAGGCTTTTTCTTTACGTTTGTCATTCCTGCGTAGGCAGGAATCCACTCCTATCACTGAAAAGATTCCTGCTTTCGCAGAATGTCCCGCCAATTTCAGACTTTAATAATTAACCCTAAGACCTTTGTAGTGAAACATCTATTACAAAGGTCTTTTTCTTTATATTTGCGTGATTAACCTGCAAGGTTTTCAAAACCTTGTTGGTTTACACCACTATTGGTAAAGTAGATATATTGATCTAATAATTAAAAAGATTCCTGTTTTCAAAGGAATGTGTATGAACGAAAACCTAGACCCAACAAACGAAAACTTCACTCCAGAAGAACTGGACGTCGAAAAAAAGTTAAGACCCTTATCTTTTGATGATTTTACGGGTCAGGACCAAGTGTTGGAGAATCTTCAAATATTTGTTCAGGCAGCCAATTTACGCAACGAAGCATTGGACCACACCTTATTTCACGGCCCTCCGGGACTGGGGAAAACAACATTGGCATATATTTTAGCTAATGAGTTGAATGTTGGCATAAAAATAACATCGGGCCCTGTATTGGATAAACCAGGAGATTTAGCGGGGTTGCTTACCAATCTTGATGAACGTGATGTGCTTTTTATTGATGAAATCCATCGATTGAGCCCTATTGTGGAAGAATATTTATATTCTGCGATGGAAGATTACAAGATTGATATCATGATAGAATCAGGGCCTAATGCGCGTTCGGTCCAAATCAATTTGAATCCGTTTACCTTGGTTGGTGCTACCACGCGTTCGGGCTTATTGACGGCGCCCATGCGAGCACGTTTCGGGATTCAAAGCAGATTGCAATATTACAATACCGAACTTTTAACCACTATTGTTCAACGTAGTGCTTCCATATTAAATGTAGCCATCACCATGGAGGCAGCCATAGAAATTGCTGGCAGAAGCCGAGGCACACCACGTATTGCCAATGCCTTATTACGTCGTGTTCGGGATTTTGCCCAAATAAAAGGCAATGGAAGCATTGATATTAAAATTGCAAAATATGCCTTGGAAGCATTGCATGTAGATGCTTTTGGGTTGGATGAAATGGATAATAAAATTTTAACGACCATCATAGAAAAATTTAAAGGCGGTCCTGTTGGTATTTCTACTTTGGCAACCGCAGTAAGCGAAAGCGCCGAAACCATTGAGGAGGTTTACGAACCTTTTTTAATACAGCAAGGTTTTATCATGCGAACCCCGCGTGGGCGCGAAGTAACCGAGTTAGCGTATAAACACTTAGGAAAAATTAAAGGGGCAGTTCAAGGTGGGTTGTTTTAAAAAGCCCCTCTTAATCTCCCCAAAGGGGAGAAACTGTTGCGAACCTCTGTGAATCTTTGTATTTTCTCTGTGAACCTCTGTGAAATAACTTTTTAATATTGACAAATATATCTGCACATACAAATCTCATCAAAACCGAAGCCAAACGCCTCGGTTTTTTGTCTTGTGGTATCAGTAAGGCACAGTTTTTAGAAGTAGAAGCACCAAGGTTGGAAAAATGGTTAAATAATAACATGCATGGGGAAATGCAGTACATGGAAAACCATTTTGACAAGCGTTTAGATCCCACAAAACTGGTTGAAGATTCCAAATCGGTCATTTCATTATTATTGAATTATTACCCAGAAGAAAGGCAAGTAGAAAACACCTTTAAGTTGTCCAAATACGCCTATGGAACCGATTATCATTTCATTATTAAAGATAAATTAAAATCACTTTTACGCTTTATTCAAGAGGAAATTGGCGACGTTCATGGACGTGCCTTTGTAGATTCTGCTCCCGTTCTGGACAAAGCTTGGGCAGCCAAATCAGGTTTGGGATGGATTGGTAAACACAGTAATTTGTTGACACAGCAAGTCG
This sequence comes from Mariniflexile sp., assembly GCF_052728615.1. Lineage (NCBI taxonomy): Bacteria > Pseudomonadati > Bacteroidota > Flavobacteriia > Flavobacteriales > Flavobacteriaceae > Mariniflexile > Mariniflexile sp. Next base: position 59,720 of record NZ_JBFVFE010000007.1, read on the forward strand.
GATCTTTCTATTTTATTGCCGAATTGATTGTCGATTTGGAATTGGAATACGATTCTGTAACAACCGACCATTGTGGCACCTGTACCGCCTGTATGGACGCTTGCCCAACACAAGCCATTACAGAGCCGTATGTGGTTGATGGTAGTAAATGTATTTCCTATTTCACTATAGAATTAAAAGAGAATATACCATCAGAATTTAAAGGTAAATTTGATGATTGGGTATTTGGTTGCGATGTGTGTCAAGATGTATGCCCATGGAATAAATTCTCAAAATCACATAGTGAACCGTTATTTAATGCACATCCAGAATTATTATCCATGACCAAAAAAGATTGGCTGGACATTACCGAGGACACCTTCAAAAAAGTGTTTCAAAAGTCTGCAGTAAAGCGCACTAAATTTTCTGGTTTAAAGAGGAATATTGATTTCTTGAAATAAATTTTTAGGCAGTCTTTTAAATGATTAAATCCGAATGAATGTATTGTCTGGTATTTTTTTTATGAAAGAAATGATTATCTTCAATGTTATTTCATAATATCAACACTACTTTACTTGTAATGAAAGCAAACTGGTTCCATCTTTTATTTAAATTTATTTTAGTATCAATTCTTTTATTTTCCTTGTCATGTAGTAATACCGAAACCCAAAAATATACTATAGGGTTTTCTCAAACAGGTATTAATGATGAATGGCGAAAATCAATGAATCAAGCCATGAAAATTCAAGCTGCTTTTTATCCAGAGATTGAATTGAAAATTTTAGAAGGACAAGATGATATTACAGATCAAATTAAAGATATTGAAGCATTAATAGCTGAAAATGTTGATATTTTGATTGTTTCACCTGTACAAGCAGCGCCTATAACACCTATAGTGGAAAAAGCTTTTAAAAAAGGCATTCCAGTTTTAATAGTCGATAGAAAAATCAATGGTGAAAATTATACAGCTTATTTGGGTGCGGATAATTATCAAATTGGTACTAATGCCGCAAATTATTTGGCTTCTTTAACTACAGAACCTAAAAATATTATTGAAATTAAAGGGCTATTGGGTTCTTCGCCCGCATCAGAACGCAGTTCCGGATTCAATAATATTATTAACGATATCCCTAATTTAAGTGTAGTGAAAACAATCCAAGGAAACTGGGAAAGTTATTCAATAAAAGATAGCTTATCTAAAATTTTAGATAGCATTAAGAATGTCGATTACATATTTGCTCATAATGATAGAATGGCTTTAGGCGCATGGGAAGTTTTAAAAGAAAAACGTCTCGAAAAAACTATCAAAATAATTGGGGTTGATGGTTTAAACGGTCCAAACGGCGGTGTTGAACTTGTTCAAGATGAAGTTTTAATGGCAACTCTATTATACCCCACCGGCGGAGATGAAGCGATTAAGCTTGCCATTGAGATACTGAATGGCAAAGCAGTAGCTAAAAAAAACATACTTGGAACAACGGTTATTGATTCAAGAAATGCTAGCATTTTGAAGAACCAATTCGATAAAATTACGAAGCAACAAAATGACATAGAAAGCCAACAAGATAGAATTAAATTACAAGAAAAAACTTATTCCACACAAAGCAACATCTTAAAAGTTCTTTTGGGTCTATTAATAACCAGTCTTCTTTTAGCGGCATATAGCATTTATTCAGCAAAAAGCATTAGAAAGAAAAAAAGGAAATTGGAATTGCAAAACAAGAAAATTACCATTCAGCGGAACCAAATTAAGAAAATAGCAGAAGAGGTTAAAATCAGTAATGAGGCCAGGGTTAATTTTTTTACAGGATTGTCCCATGAATTTAAAACACCTATTACACTTATTTTATCTTCAACAGAAGCATTAACAGAAAACAAAGTAATAAGGGATAACAAACTTTTAAATGAGGTCGGTTTAATATATAATAACTCGAAACGATTGTTACGATTGATTAATCAACTTCTTGATTTTAGAAAGGTTGAAGACCGTAAGTTTGTATTAAGAGCTTCAAAAACAAATTTATATCAATTTTCAAATGTCATTTTTAAAGATTTTAAACGCGAAGCACAAAAGCGAAACATTAATTTTACGATTAACACGAATAATGAAGATTTAGAGGTTTATGTGGATAGAAATTTAATGGATAAAGTGTATTTTAACTTACTATCGAACGCCTTTAAATTCACACCTAACAACGGTACGATTTCTATAGATATAAAAGATGTATTTGATAGTAATTTTGTAAAAATACATTTTAAAGATTCTGGGATCGGCATACCAAAAAAAGAAATGGATAAAGTGTTTCGCACCTTCTTTCAAGGGTCCAATAATAATAATGCAAGTTCGGGAATCGGGTTGCATCTGTCTAAAGAATTTGTCGAAATGCATAAAGGAACCATTGAAGTTATTTCTAAGCATGGCGCCGAATTTATAATTACCCTATATAAAGATCATGTGCATTTAGATCCCGATGAAATTATTAATGAGATTGATATTGTTGATAGTTCGCTTTTAAGTTCGCATTTAGATTATGAAGACGACATTATCAGCGAACCATTGGTTTTGAATGATGAAGATCACTATTCTGTTTTAATTATTGAAGACAACCTCGATTTGGTAAACTTTTTGAAAGGAAAATTATCTTTGGAATATAGTGTACAAGTATCTGATGGTACGGACGCTATTGAAAAGGCCTTAGAGCTTATACCGGATATTATTATATGCGATATTAGTTTGCCTGAAAAAAGTGGCTTCGATATTTGTGAAATTTTGAAGAAAGATTTAAGAACGTCTCACATCCCTACCATCATTTTAACAGCATTAAATAATAAAGAATCTTATATTAAAGGCTTGGAGGTTGGAGCAGATTTATATCTTACTAAACCATTTAGTTTTGCCATTTTGGCCCAATCTATAAAAACACTTATTTATAATCGCGAAAAGCTTAGGTACTATTTTGTTAATAACGTCCATAATATAGATGCCTCCAGCAATTTTGGATCTATGGAGCAAGAATTTGTTTCGACGCTGAATAAAATAATAAATAAGAATGTAGACAATTCTAAATTTTCTGTTGAAAATTTAGCCAGCGATCTAAATATCTCTCGAATTCAGCTTTACAGAAAAATGAAGGCCATTATGGGCGTAAACATTAGCGACTATATCCAAAATACACGATTGGAAAAAGCAAAAGAAATGCTACTGAATACGCCATTAACAATATCTGAAATAGCCTATGCTACCGGATTTTCTTCTCCGAATTATTTTTCTACAAGCTTCAAAAATAAATTCAATAAATCACCCAAAGCCTTTAGAGAATAATTGGTTGGCTTTTGCCTTTCTTTTTATTGTTATTATTGTAAAAATACAGCTGTCTTTTTATGATTTTATTATTTTTTAAACAAGAAATAATCTAATTGTTACTTGTGAGGGGTATTTTTTAAGAAATTGATACCTGCTTTAAATACTTATAGGTAACAATTTTGAACAAAAGATGTAACAATTTTGAATATCTAAATGTTGTGTTAAAAATAATTGCACACCATTACTTTGATAATCAATAGTTTGTGTAAATTTTAACGATTGCTTAACAATTTCATACTGTTTTGATACATATCTGAAATACGGCATCGGTGTATAAAAGTACCTTGTGAACACGAAACTAAATACACCACCACATGAACAGAAAGATACTTATATGGTCCATTACCGCAGCGCTTGCAGGTTTCTTATTTGGATTTGATACCGTTGTTATTTCAGGCGCGGAAAAAAAATTACAGTTATTGTGGGGGTCTTCAGATATGTTCCATGGCGTAGTTGTTATAGGTATGGCATTATGGGGCACCGTTGTGGGTGCTTTTTTTGGGGGCATACCTACTAATAAAATAGGACGTAAAAATACTTTAATATGGATTGGTGTTTTATATACCATTTCTGCGGTTGGGTCGGCTTTTGCTAATGATCCCATAACTTTTGCATTTTTTAGATTTATAGGAGGCTTAGGGGTTGGGGCATCCACTGTTGCGGCTCCAGCTTACATATCAGAAATTGCCCCGGCAAAAGATAGAGGGAAGCTAGTAGGGCTTTACCAGTTCAATATTGTGTTTGGTATTCTTGTGGCTTTTCTATCTAATTACTTGTTAAATAATATAGGTGAAAACGCTTGGCGATGGATGGTAGGTGTAGAAGCGTTTCCTGCCGCAATTTACACCGTATTTGCATTTACTATACCAAAAAGTCCACGGTGGCTGCTCACTAAATTTAGAAATAGTGAAGCCATAGGTGTACTTAAAATTATCAATCCAGATCAAGATCCTGAAAAACTTATGCTAGAGATTAAGGAGGAGATGGAAAACACGGTACCTAATGAAAATATATTTTTAAAGAAGTATAGATTTCCACTTATGCTCGCTTTTTTAATAGCTTTTTTTAATCAATTATCAGGTATCAACGCCTTGCTTTATTATGCACCTAGAATTTTAACAGAAGCAGGATTGGCGGAAAGTTCGGCACTTTTAAGCAGTATTGGCGTAGGCGTTACAAACTTGCTTTTTACACTTTTAGGAATTTTTCTAATTGATAGATTAGGAAGAAAGCAACTCATGTATATATGTTCCTTTGGATATATTATTTCATTGTCTTTAGTATCGGCTGCATTCTTTTTGAATTGGGAAGGCAGTTTTATGCCCATCTTTTTGTTCATGTTTATTGCGGCACACGCCATTGGGCAGGGCACGGTTATTTGGGTGTTTATTTCAGAAATTTTCCCGAATCATTTAAGAGGATCTGGGCAATCATTTGGCAGCTCCGTACATTGGGTATTGGCAGCTGTTGTACCTTCTTTAGTTCCCGTATTATTTTCTACAATAGGAGCAGGTATGGTTTTTCTGTTCTTTACCATTATGATGGGATTCCAATTGCTATTTGTAATATTTATGATGCCAGAAACGAAAGGGATTCCCTTAGAGGAATTAAGTAAAAAACTAATTAAATAATGATGAATAAAATGAAAACCTCAACAAAATCCAATCTAATTTTAATGCTTATGGTTGTATCCTTTCTTATGGGATGCAAGGATAAAGGGCAAAAGAAACAAAATGTTGAAGAAACGGACTATGTATCTTATACAGAAGAAGAACTTTATCGTCCTAACTTTCATTTCACACCTAAGTCTGGTTGGATGAACGATCCTAATGGCATGTTTTATTATAATGGTTATTACCATTTATATTTTCAACATTATCCAGATGGAAATACTTGGGGACCTATGCATTGGGGACACGCCATAAGTACAGACATGGTAACATGGAAAGAAATGCCCATAGCCATATACCCAGATGAAAAGGGGTACATCTTTTCAGGAAGTTCGGTTGTAGATGTTAATAATAGCTCAGGGTTTTCCAAAAATGGTATTGAGCCTATAATAGCCATGTTTACTTATCATGATATGGATGGTGAAAAAGCTGGTAAAATTAATTACCAATCTCAAGCCATTGCATATTCTTTAGATGAAGGACAAACGTTTACTAAATATTCTGAAAATCCAGTAATTAAAAACCCAGGCATTAAAGATTTTAGAGACCCAAAAATGATTTGGGATTCTATTCACGATAAATGGCTTATGGTATTGGCTGCTGGTCAAAAAATAATATTTTATAGCTCTTCAAATCTAAAAGATTGGAAATTGGAATCTGATTTTGGTGCAGGAATAGGAGCACACGGAGGTGTTTGGGAATGTCCAGATTTCTTTCCAATGGTAGTTCAAGGAACAGATGAGGTTAAATGGGTGTTGTTAGTTAGTATTAATCCCGGTGGACCAAATAGTGGAAGCGCCACCCAATATTTTGTTGGCGATTTTGATGGAAACCAATTTAAGATTGATGCCTCTTTTGAAAATGACTTAAATACTTCTGAACATAAATCTATATGGATAGATTATGGAAGAGACAATTATGCAGGAGTGACTTGGTCTAATATACCCGATTCCAATGGCAGAAAATTATTTATCGGATGGATGTCTAATTGGGAATACGCCAATGTAGTACCTACTGAAACATGGAGAAGTGCTATGACAGTAGCAAGACAAATTGAACTTCAAAAAGTAAATGCTAGTTATAAATTACTATTTCAACCTGTAAATGAATTAACTAATTATAGAAGCACTAAATTTAAAAAAGAGACTATAGATATTAAAATTGATACAAAACTTATAGATTCTAAAGCTATCAATTTAGCAAGTGCCGAAATTAATTTTGAAATTTCAGATATAAAAAATAAAAGTTTTGCTTTTAAACTTACTAATAAAGAAGGCGACACCTTAGCTTTTGGATATAACCATAGTGACAAAAACTTTTTTGTAGATAGAAGAAAATCTGGTAAAACAGATTTTTCAGAAAAATTTGCAGATCATGTTTCTGTTGCTAAAAGAACTTCAACTAATGTCAATATATCGGGTACGATCATTCTTGATAAAACATCCATAGAACTGTTTTTTGATAATGGAGAAACAGTAATGACAGAAATATTTTTTCCGAACTCACCATTCAGCGAACTAAGTATTGAACCTAAAGACCAAGAATTTATTCTTGGCAACATTGAAATTCACAAACTAAATATTAACTAAATTAAATTAAAATGAAATTAAAACAACTTTTATTTCTGCCTGTATTTGCTCTTATGAGCATTTTGGCGCAAGCTCAGGTAAAAGGTACTGTTACCTCGCAAGAGGACGGAATGCCACTACCCGGAGTGTCTGTTATTGTATCTGGCACAGCTCAAGGTGCCGCTACAGATTTTGACGGTAATTATGTGTTGGAAAATATTGATACAAATGCGATATTGGTTTTTAGTTATATAGGCTTTAAAACTCAACAAATACAAATAAGTGGACGTTCTGTAATAGACGTTGTAATGGAAATAGATGCAGCCGAACTAGATGCGGTTGTAGTAACAGGTTATGGTAAAGAACGTAAAGTAGATATTACTGGCGCTATAACTGTAGTAGATTTAGCTCCAGTTGAAGGGCAAAGTTTAAGCTCTGGTAATGCCATGCAAGCACTTCAAGGTCGAGTACCTGGTTTATTTGTTGAAAAATCTGGAGACCCAACGGGGTTAAATAGCAGAATATTAATTCGTGGTGTTACTACATTAGGTAATAACGACCCATTGTACGTTATAGATGGTGTACCTACGAAGCGTCAGGAAGTTTTTGCAAGTTTAAACCCGAATGCTATTGAGTCTATTCAAATACTAAAAGATGCATCGGCTTCCTCTCTTTATGGTTCAAGAGCTGCAAATGGTGTTATTGTAGTTACAACAAAAACTGGGGAAAAAGGAGAAAGAGTAACTGTGAGTATAAACTCAAACGTATCTGTTCAATCAGAGAAAAAACAACGTTATGATATGTTAAATGCGCAACAACGAGGTCAGGCATTATGGCAAGCATCTGTTAATGATGGTGCAGATCCTAATGGTGGATATGGAGAAATTTACAATTTCGATTGGAATGGTGATTTTAGCAATCCTGTTCTTAACAGCGTTACCGTTAAGCCATTTGTTGGTGGTGATACTAACGTGCCTGTTGGAGATACCGATTGGCAAGATGCAACTTATGAACCAGGTTATGTATTCAATAACGAAGTAACGGTTTCTGCAAGTAGTGAAAAATCGGCTTTACTTATTAATATGGGGTATTTAAAAAACACTGGCATGCTTAAAAACACTAATTATGATAGGTATACAGCTAAGATTAATGGTTCTACCAAGTTATTTAATGATAAACTTAAGTTTGGTATGAATACTCAATTTTCAACATCTGATGAGACCTTAGCTTCCCCAGATGTTGGGAGCGCTCCAACACCAGGATTAGCTATTACTTTGGCACCAACAATTCCTGTTTATGATGCCAATGGCGATTTTGCTGGACCATTAGGAGCTGGATATTCTGACCGTAACAACCCTGTATTAATGCAATATTTAAATAGATGGGATAATGCCACAAAAAATAATTTCTTTGGAAGCGTTTATGCCGAATTGCAATTAATGGAGAATTTAACATTCCGATCTACTTTGGGTATTGATTTTAGTGATTTTAAAAGGAAAAATATTGAGCCAAAGGTAAATAACGGATTTATTACCAGAGGCACGAATAGACTTATTTATGATACCAATAAATTTTCTTCATTAGTTTTTTCTAATGTTTTAAATTATAATTTAGAGTTTGGAGAAAGTAAATTTGGAGTTATTTTAGGAGTTGAATCCGTTAACGAGAATTTTGATACATTATTCTTGCAAGCAGATGATTTTGCTGTAGAATCAGAATCATATTTTGTATTAAATGCAGCTACTGGTGCTCGAACTAGTAATGGTATTTCTACTGCATATAGTTTGCTTTCACAATTTGGAAAATTGAATTATTCTTATGCCGATAAATATTTGGCAACGTTCACTTTACGTAGAGATGGTTCTTCACGATTTGGTAAAAATAACAGATATGGTATTTTTCCAGCGGCTACAGTTGGGTGGAAAATTACCAATGAGGATTTCTTCCCAAAAACAGATGTTATTTCAGATTTAAAACTTCGTGTTGGATATGGTGAAGTAGGTAACCAAGAAATTGGTAATATAGCTCGTTTTGGATTATATGAGTCAAGGTATGGACAAAATCAAGCACAACTTTCAGGTGGATTTTTCGAAATTTATCAAAATGTTGGTACTGCTTATGACATAAATGGTAATAACACGGGTACTTTACCATCTGGATTTGTTTCTACACAAGCTGAAAATCCAGATTTAAAATGGGAAACAACTAAAGAATACAACTATGGTGTTGATTTTAGTTTATTTGATAGAGCAGTTAGTGGTTCCTTCGATTATTTTACTAGAAAAACGAGTGATATTTTAACTACACCACCTATTCCATCTGTATTAGGTGAAGGTCAACAACGTGTGTTAAATGGTGCTTCTACTTCAACAAAAGGTTGGGAATTAGCTTTAAGTTATTCTAAATCTTATGATAATGATTTTAGTTTTACGGTTTCTACAAATTTTGGAGCCTTTAAAGATGAAATCACCTATTTACCGGCAGATGTTCTTGCAGGATTTCCTGGGACAGCGGATAATTCCATCTTAGGACATTCTGTGTTTTCAATATTTGGGTACAAAACGGATGGATTATTTCAAAGTCAGGCTGAAGTTGATGCGCATCCAAACGGCGGCGTGCAAACAAGTAATGCGAGACCAGGAGGTGTCAAGTTTGTTGACCTAAATAATGATGGAAAGATAGATGGTGATGATAGAGATTTTATTGGAACTACAGTACCTGATCTTGAATATGGAATTAGAATAGATTTAAACTACAAAAACTTTGACTTTTCATTGTTTGGTTCAGGAGTTGCAGGTAGAATAGGAACCGATCCATATATTTTCTGGAATAATTTCACGCAAGGTCGTGAAAATGCTGGCCCTGGTGTTTTCAATTCATGGACACCAACCAATACTAGCACCGATGTTCCTTCATTATCGTTAGTAAATAATATTGGTGGTGATAACGACTATGTTTACAGAAAAAATTCCTATTTTAAATTACGAACTATGCAATTAGGATATTCTTTTCCTGAAAGTTCTATAAGTAAATTGGCAGGAATGACAGGGTTACGTGTTTACTGTCAAGGAGAGAATCTATTTTGGTTTACACCTAAAGGCTATATAGGTTCAGATCCAGAACGTATAGATGTAAATAGAATCCCAGTACCTACAACATTATCTGTTGGTTTAAACATTAATTTTTAAAATAAAAAAGTCATGAAAAAAAATATAAATATAATTGGCTGTTTAATTGCAACAATAATATTGTCTGCATGCAGCAAAGATTTTTTAGAATACGAACCAGAGGGTGTGCTCTCTAGTGAAAATGTTGCAACGGCTGATAATGCAGAGGCATTAGTTATAGCTGCTTATGCTGCAATCGGTAACGATGATATGGTTGGGCCATTAACCTCTCAATGGGTTTACGGCAGCGTGCGTTCCGATGACGCTTATAAAGGCGGCGGAGGTCGTGGTGATGTTGATATTGTAGATAAATATGAGCAATATAATCTTACTGCGGCAGATCAGGGCGACTGGATGACACCAAGAACTTGGACACTTTATTATAGAGCCATTTCAAGAGCTAATTTTGCCTTATCTGTAATTAACATCATTCCAGATGGAGACTATCCAAACAAAGCTATCAGACAAGCTGAACTTAGGTTTTTAAGAGCGCACTGTCATTTTATGTTAAAACTGATTTTCAAAAAAATACCTTATATAACAGAAGATATGACCGCTGAGGAGAAAGCATCAACGTCCAATGATATTGATAATGATGCTTTATGGAATAAAATAGCAGACGATTTCTTGTTTGCCTATAACACGTTGTCACAATCTCAAGATCAAGTTGGTAGAGCCGATAAAAATGCCGCTGCTGCTTATTTAGCTAAACTACGTTTGTACCAAGCATACGAGCAAAATGATACCCATCAGGTAACTAATATAAACCCTTCTAAATTACAAGAAGTTATTGATTATGCTGATGATGTTACAGGTGCTTTAGAAGCAGATTATGGAAATAATTTTTTAGATGGTTTTGATAATGGGCCAGAATCTATTTGGGCAGTACAATTTTCTATAAATGATGGTACAACTGTGGGTAGAACAAGTTTTGTTACTGGGTTAAACTCACCACATGGTACAGGATTGTATGGATGTTGTGGATTCCATTTGGCTAGCCAAAATATGGTAAATGCGTTCCAAACGGATGCATTAGGGCTACCATTGTTAGATACTTTTAATAATACAAGCATTTTTAATGTTGTAGATGGCAGTGGAAAAACACCATTAGCTGCTGGAATTACTTTGGATCCAAGAATCGATCACACAGTTGGAATACCTGGTCGTCCATTTAAATATCGTAACACAGTAAATAATACTGGTGACATGATTTACAATTTCAGTTGGGCAAGAGACCCAGGTGTTTACGGATATTTTGGAAATATGAAAGAGCAACAAGCACCAGATTGTTCATGTTACGTAAAAGAAGGTCCATTTGTTGGAACTTCTAAAAATATCGATTTTATTCGTTATGCAGACGTGCTATTGTTTAAAGCGGAAGCATTAATTCAATTAAATCAAGTAGATGCAGGTATAACCATTATTAATCAAATTAGAACACGTGCAGCCGCAAGTACGCAAAGACAAATAGCTGCCGGAGCTTCAAACGTTTATAATGTAGGTATGTACCCTATGGGAATGACTAAAGCTAATGCTTGGAAGGCTTTAATGTTTGAAAGACGTTTAGAATTTGGTATGGAAGGACCTAGATTCTTTGATTTAGTTAGATGGGGAATGGCCGAACCAGTACTTAATGCGTATTTAGCTGTTGAAAAAACAAGAAAAGATTTTCTTGCGAATGCGAAATTTACAGCAGGTCGTGATGAGTATTATCCAATACCACAAAGAGAGATAGATTTTACTGGAGGTCTTTATGATCAAAACCCTGGATATTAATTGTTTTGTTTAGTTTTTTGAGTTAGTTTTAATTCCAGAAGAGGTTTAAACTTCTTCTGGAATTATTTTAAAATTAAAGTCATGGCAAAAGTTACGTGTTTTGGAGAAGTATTATGGGATGTATTCCCAACGCACAAAAAAATTGGTGGCGCGCCTTTAAATGTGGCCAATAGATTAAATTCTTTTGACAATGATGTCACAATGATAAGTGCTATTGGGAAAGGTGAAAGTGGAGCCAAAATTATGCAATATCTTAAAGACTGTGGTATTAATACCAGTTGTGTTCAGGTTCTTAATGAATATAAAACAGGCAAAGTAAAAGTGATGCTAAATGAAAAGGGTTCAGCATCGTACGATATTAAATATCCCAGAGCTTGGGATAAAATAAGATTAACCGAAATTAATAAAGCGGCTGTTAAAACTTCTGATGCGTTTGTTTTTGGTAGCCTTGTAGCTCGAGACGATAGTTCTCGAAACACGTTGTTTAAGCTTATAGAGTTTGCAAAATATAAAATATTTGACCTTAATTTAAGGCCTCCTTATTACACCAAAGAGCTTTTAATTCAATTAATGAATAAAGCCGATTTTATTAAGTTTAATGATGATGAATTATATGAAGTTAGTGGATATTTAGATTCTAAATACCGGTCTATGGAGCAGAATATTCGGTACATTTCTGAAAAAACAAAAACCAAACACATTTGCGTAACCAAAGGGCATCATGGTGCTGTTTTATTGTATGATGACAAATTTTATTATAACAGCGGTTATCTTATAAAAGTGATTGATACAGTTGGCGCTGGTGATTCATTTTTAGGATCTTTGATAAGTCAATTACTAAATAAAGTGAATCCTCAGGAGTCAATAGATTTTGCATGTGCCGTTGGTGCTATGGTGGCTCAAAGTGAAGGGGCAAACCCTAAAATAACACCATCTGAAATAGATGTTTTTATTGATCCGTATTAATTCTTCAGTAATAATAAATTAAAATTACTTTTACACTTCATTCAAGAAGAAATTGGCGAAGTTCATGGTCGTGCTTTTGTAGATTCTGCTCCAGTTCTGGACAAAACTTGGGCAGCAAAATCAGGTTTGGGTTGGATTGGTAAACACAGTAATTTACTAACGCAACAAGTAGGTTCATTTTATTTTATTGCTGAATTGATTGTCGATTTAGAGTTGGAATACGATTTACCCACAACCAACCATTGTGGCACATGTACTACCTGCATTGATGCTTGCCCAACCCAAGCCATTGCAGAACCGTATGTAGTAGATGGAAGTAAATGTATATCATACTTTACCATCGAATTAAAAGAAAATATCCCCACGGAGTTTAAAGGAAAAATGGACGATTGGATGTTCGGTTGCGATGTATGTCAAGATGTATGCCCATGGAATCGGTTTTCTAAATCGCATAAGGAGCCATTATTCAATCCGCATCCCGAATTATTGTCCATCACCAAAAAAGATTGGGACGAAATAACTGAAGGCACTTTCAAAAAAGTATTCAAAGCTTCCGCTGTAAAGCGCACTAAATTTTCTGGTTTAAAACGCAATATAGATTTTTTAAAAGATTAAGAATCCGTATTAATTACCTGATAAAAATGTTTAAACACTGTCAATGGCTCAATCATTAGGGAATTTCACTCTTTAGTTGATTTTTTGGCCAGTTTTTAATCCTATAGAAATTTTGAGCTTCCGAAAATTAAAAAAATAAAACTGCTTATCAGTTAGTTACAATCAAGTCTTTGTTCTTGATTCTATCAGCGCAGCGGTCTTGTGTCTCTTTACCGAACAATAATCACTAAGGATATAACAGCGTGCTAGGTTTTCCAATATTAACCGATTGAAATCCAAAATCCTCCGTTTCAAAAGAGTTGGTTTTAAAAATATTGTTTCCTTGCCCTGGAATTTGGGGATAATAAGATAGTGACAATTGAAAAGAACTAAATACCAAATAATCGTTCCTTATGATAAATCCTATGCCAAAAGAAGAATAAATTTTACTATCAAAAATTGAAGTGGACTTATTTCCCAGTAGGCCAGTTGTAAAATTTAAGTAAGGATTTAGCCTAAAACCTAAAAGATCCCACGGTGAATAAAATTGGATTTGCATAGCTAAAAGTAATTTTTTAGTGCCATAAATATCAGCGTTAAAACCAGGAATACCAGCGTTGTAATTGCCTCTAAATAAATTTCGATTGTATCCTAATGGTTGTATGTTCTCATTTAAAGAGACACGATCTCCAAGTGTGTTTAATCTGTCAAACCCTAAAATAAGCTGTGGCTTTATAAATTGTCTCATTTTCCATTTAGTGCCCAAATCCATCAAGTTAGTAAAATAAGTTGCCCCAATGTTAATAGCGGATTGTTCTGGCTTAGCGTGGTTAAAAAAAGTTTCATAACCTATGGATCCACTGAGATAGCCCCATTTTAAATAATTTGAAACCGTAATGTTTGTTCCAAGATAATACCGGTTTTCTTGATTTTTTCGCTGATATCCCGATGTTAATGTTGCTACAAAACCAATCGGAACATCCTCAATAATCCCATCCCTAAAAATATAATGGTCTTCAATAAACTGTCTGGAGGCAATGCCTATACTTCCTAAATAAAAATTTTCATTCGAGAAAAAATTAATGGAATCGTATGCTGTACTAGGAGACTCTCTATAATCAACATGAACATATCGTAAAGACGTTATAAGATTGGTGGTGCGTTCCGCTATGGTTTTTCCATCTAAAATATTGAAAGCATGTCCTGCCCACAAATCATTGGTTCCATATTTAAAATTTTGATAGCTAAAGTTGTTTTGGGAACTTGGTAATGAATCTTGGCGAAACTGTTCATCTAAATATAAACCGCCCGCCCACCTTGTTAATGGCGAGAAAAAAGTTCTTTCTATATTCAGGCTTTTTCGGTAAAAACCCTCAAGATCAACACGGTACTTGATTTCTGTTCTAATATACGTGTTTTTTATAGTGGGCACAATGTACTCAAATCGATAGCCCGTATTGTTGTTGTCAAACCTTTTTTCTATGCCATTGTTAAATTCATGTCCAAGTCCTAAAAAATTACGTTCTTTAAGCAGGATATTAATTTTAGATGGCGAAATGGAACCTTTAGGAATCAAACTCCAAGAATCCAATACCCTGATTTTGATATCAACAGAATCTGAGGTTTTATTTGATGTCTCTGCATCAATTTTTACACTTCTAATAAAACTTTGGGAACGTATGAGTCTTTCAGACTCGTTCAACAGTAGGGTGTCTAAGGGAGTGTTTTCTTTAAAGAGCAATAAATTTCCAATGGCAAAATTTTTGGATTTAATGTGGGCACGATTCCCTAATTTAGCCATCCAGTTTTCGGGTTTTCGGGTAGAATCTTCAACTGAAAAACCAAAAGGATCTAAAGTTTCAATATAGATGTGCCTTATGGGTTTGCCCTGTAATGACGCATAATGTTTGTCTGATTTTATATTAGTTCTTTTATCATTCTTATTGCCAGAAGATTTAAAAATAAGTTTGTGAAGGGTTTTTGTGAATGTATTTCGTTTGGAATAGGTTTTAATTTTCTCATAAATCTGAGTGCTGTCTTTTTTAATGACTTGTGCTTGAGTGGGGAAACTCAGCCCCCACATAAACACTATTAAAAATAAATATTTTAGACGCATTAATTATGAGGCTTTAAAGATATTTCCATTTAAATCTGAAGTTTCAATTATGGATTTTGGTTCAAATTTAGTTTCTTTTCGAGTTATATTTGAGCTAAATGAAATTGATTTTTAACTCATTGAAGAAGGTGTTTCAGTTTTTTTTAAATATTTCGATTGGAAAAACAAATGGTGTACGCTTAGGTTGAAGATTTGGAATAGAGAAGGGTCTTTCTTATAGAGCAAGCCCATCATTTATGTAAATGTACAGCGTACTTAGTTTTGAAAACAAAAATCATTGATGATCGGAAATTTCGGTAACTATAAATTGTTCGGATGTTTTAAAATAGCCGAAAGCTCGGTATTTTTTGGTAATGCGAAACTGTAATCCTTGAAATTTTTTGGTTGTCTTTTTTTTAACTGGATTTGCTGAAAACGTCCTGCTTCAAAATTTTCTTTGGCTTGTTGATATTGGGTTAAGATATTTCTTTTTCCCAAATACTGTCTTACGCCTTTTTCTTCAAAAACTTTCATGTTTTCTTAAATGTCATCATAAGAATCAATGGCTCTGTCTTTGTTTTGCTTAAAATGTTTTTCAGTTCGTTCTAAAATCTCTTGGTTTTCTATAGGTTGTAGCATAACCATTCCCATTTCTGCAAACATATCCTCGATGGCCTGTAAAGGAGTGTTGAAGGTGTAATTGCTCTTTTTTAGACCGCTTTTTATAGTTATAGTTGTCATCTTTTAAAATTTTATATCCAAAGTTACAAAAAGTAAAACAAAAAATTATTCCTTTTTACCCAACCTATTTTGGACATGAATAAATACCGGAAATAGGTATCGGATTTTAAAAGCGTATAAATCGTGAACAAATCAGGTTATTTTGACTTTGTTCACGGTATTTTTTTGATTATTTCGTGAAAGGAAGTCTGTGTGTGTTACCATGTCACGATTCAAAGCAAACCGCCAAACTATTGCTGCATTTTTAGAAAAAGGCGTTTGGAAAATAGGTGTTTAAAACCTTACTGATTTTATATTTTCGTAAACAATAAGAAATACTATTTTTAAAGGCTAAACACCACCTAAAAAAGAACAGGACATTCCATTAAAAGGATAGTGCTTAAAATCATAGGATTGTTATCTTTGTTCGTTATGTTAACCAATTATTTCCATGAGCGAAGCAAGCAAACGACGAGAAGCCCTTATATACCACGCAAAACCCACTCCAGGTAAAATTAAAGTGGTTCCAACCAAAAAATACGCCACCCAACGCGATCTGGCACTCGCCTATTCGCCCGGTGTAGCGGCGCCCTGTTTAGAAATTGAAAAAGATAAGAACAACGCTTATAAATACACGGCAAAAGGCAATTTAGTGGCTGTGATATCAAACGGTACAGCGGTTTTGGGTTTGGGGAATATTGGTCCGGAAGCTTCAAAACCCGTTATGGAAGGAAAGGGTTTGCTTTTTAAAATATTTGCTGATATTGATGTGTTCGATATTGAAGTGGACACCGAAAATGTAGAGGAATTTATCGCTACCGTAAAAAATATTGCCCCGACTTTTGGGGGCATTAATTTGGAAGACATCAAAGCACCCGAGGCTTTTGAAATTGAAAGACGTTTAAAAGCGGAATTGGACATCCCTGTGATGCACGACGACCAACATGGAACCGCTATTATATCGGCTGCCGCTTTGATCAATGCCGTTGAAATTGCTAAAAAGAAACTAGACGAAGTAAAAATTGTTATTAGTGGCGCGGGCGCTGCCGCTATTTCTTGTTCGCGGTTATACCAAGCTTGTGGTGCAAAGCGCGAAAATATGGTGATGTTGGATAGTAAAGGCGTTATTAGAGACGATAGGGAACAACTGTCTGCCGAAAAAGCAGAATATGCCACCCATAGAAAAATTGATACGCTTGATGAAGCCATGATAGATGCCGATGTTTTTATCGGTCTTTCCATGGCGAACATTGTATCGCCGGAAATGCTGCTGTCTATGGCAAAAAACCCGATCGTGTTCGCCATGGCAAATCCAGATCCGGAAATAAAATACGATATCGCCATCGCCACCCGTAAAGATATTATTATGGCAACGGGGCGTTCGGACCATCCTAACCAGGTAAACAACGTCCTTGGATTTCCGTTCATTTTCCGTGGCGCTTTAGATGTTAGAGCCACAAAAATTAACGAGGAAATGAAAATGGCCGCCGTAAAAGCATTGGCTAGGTTAGCTAAAGAATCGGTGCCGGAACAAGTTAACATTGCCTATGGCGAAACCCGTTTAACTTTTGGTAAGGACTACATCATCCCGAAACCTTTCGATCCCCGCTTAATTGTTGAAGTGCCTCCAGCCGTAGCAAAAGCCGCCATGGAAAGCGGTGTTGCAAAAGAACCCATTTTAGATTGGGAAAAATACAAAGACGAACTAAGGGAGCGTTTGGGCAATGACAACAAACTTATACGATTGTTGTTCAACCGCGCAAAAACGGATCCTAAACGTGTTGTTTTTGCTGAAGCTGACCAACTAGCGGTAATGAAAGCTGCTCAAATAGTTTATGAAGAAGGCATTGCGATTCCTATTTTATTGGGTAGAATTGAAACCATTAAAGAATTGATGGCTGAAATTGAATTTGATGCCAATGTACTTATAATTGACCCAAAAACCGAAGAAGAAAACGATAGAAAAAACAAGTACGCTAAAGTATATTGGGAACAGCGTAAACGACGGGGTGTAACCTATTATTCGGCACAACGCTTGATGCGCGAACGTAACTATTTTGCGGCCATGATGGTGAATGAAGGCGATGCAGATGCCCTAATTTCGGGGTATTCCCGAAATTATCCATCGGTAGTAAAACCTATGTTGGAACTTATAGGTATGGCAAAGGGCACATCGCGTGTGGCTACAACCAATTTAATGATGACCAAACGTGGTCCCATATTTTTAAGCGACACTTCCATAAACATCAATCCTACTTCCAGAGACCTTACCAAAATAGCCCAAATGACGGCACAAGTGGTAAAAATGTTTGGTATGGAACCTGTTATGGCCATGATCTCGTATTCAAATTTTGGATCGTCCTCAAACGAAAGTGCTTTAAAAGTACGGGAAGCCGTAGCGCATTTGCACAGATATTATCCTGATATGATAGTAGATGGCGAGCTGCAAACAGATTTTGCTTTAAACTCAGAAATGCTTCAAGAACGGTTTCCGTTTTCAAAATTAGTTGGTAAAAAAGTGAATACCTTAATATTCCCAAGTTTGGATGCGGCAAATATCACTTATAAATTATTGAAGGAACTGAACGAAGCCGTATCCATTGGCCCCATTATGATGGGCATGCGCAAACCGGTCCATATCCTGCAACTTGGAGCCAATGTGGATGAAATTGTAAATATGACTGCCATTGCGGTAATTGATGCGCAACAAAAAGAAAAACAAGAAGTAGAAAAGGGAAATGCGAAGTAATTCTGTTGGGAATAATTTTGTTACATTTGATTTTTTAACCAATTCCTATAAATGATTACACATATTCAAGGAAAACTTGTAGAAAAAAATCCAACCGATGTTGTTATTGATTGTAATGGGGTGGGATATGTGCTTCATATTTCGCTTCATACCTATTCCCAAATTCCGGTTGGAGACTATTTAAAATTATTTACGCACCTTCAAGTTAAAGAAGATTCGCATACCCTTTATGGGTTTTCATCATTGGCAGAACGCGAAATATTCAGATTATTGATCTCGGTCAGTGGTATTGGGGCAAGTATTGCCCGTACCATGTTATCTTCGTTAACACCAAAACAGGTTATAGAAGGTATTGCATCCAACGATATCGGTTTAATTCAGGGAATAAAAGGTATTGGGGCAAAAACCGCACAACGCGTGATTATCGATTTGAAAGATAAAGTTTTAAAGATTTATGATATTGATGAAGTTTCTGTTTCTAAAGGCAATACCAATAAAGATGAAGCGTTATCTGCTTTAGAAGTGCTTGGTTTTATTAGAAAGCAGGCAGAACGTGTTGTAGATAAAATTGTGATGGCGCAACCAGATGCTACTGTTGAAACTATAATTAAACAAGCTTTAAAAAACTTATAATAGATTTTGAATATAACTAACCTCGATTTTTATATTCCTACGCCCATTTGGACAATTAAAAAGCACTATACGTTAGTTGTTGTTTTTTTATTTTCGGTCGCTGCTTGGGCACAACAGCCCACAGAACAAGATTCGGTTAAAACGGGGTTTGATTTGGGCACTATCAAAACGCCCGACCCTAATAGTATAGAGTCAAAATACACCTACGACGCACTTACAAATCGTTATATATACACCGAGAAAATCGGCAGTTTTAATATCAACTACCCCGTTATTTTAACCCCCAAGGAATATTATGCCTTAGTGGCCAAAGAAAGTGTAAAAGCCTATTATAAAGAAAAGATCGATGCATTTGATGGTAAAAAAGGGGATAAAGATGAGGCACAGAAAAATCTACTGCCTGAGTTTTATGTAAAGTCAGATTTTTTTGAATCCATTTTTGGAGGTAATACCATTGAAGTGGTGCCGCAAGGTTCCGTAGAAATGGATTTAGGAATTCTGTTTTCAAAACAAGATAATCCATCATTTTCACCACGAAACAGGAGTAATTTTACTTTTGATTTTGACCAACGCATCAGTTTAAGCTTAATGGGCAAAGTAGGGACGCGCCTGCAAGTAACCGCTAATTACGATACCCAATCTACTTTCGATTTTCAAAACCTTATCAAGCTGGAATATACGCCAACCGAGGATGATATCATTCAGAAAATAGAAGTCGGTAATGTAAGCATGCCACTTAACAGTTCGTTAATTACGGGGGCGCAAAGCTTGTTTGGTGTTAAAGCACAATTGCAGTTTGGTAAAACCACTGTTACCGGGGTGTTTTCTGAACAAAAATCACAAGCCAATACCGTGGTAGCACAAGGCGGTGGCACTTTGGAAGAGTTTGAACTTTTTATTAGGGATTATGATGAAAACCGTCATTTTTTCTTGGCACAATATTTTAGGGACACTTATGATAAATCCTTATCTACGTATCCATACATAAATAATGGTGGTTTACAAATAACACGACTTGAGGTTTGGGTAACCAACAGAAGCAATAGAACAGATAATGTTAGGAATTTGGTGGCATTGCAAGATATTGGGGAGTCCGACCCAAGTAAAGTGGGATCTGCCGTAGCCATTACTGCCACACCTACAGCATTTCCCAATAATAAGAACAATGCGTTCGACCCGACCAATATTGGCGGTGCTGGTTCGCAAATTACCACCGCCATTAGAGATGTGGCAACCGTACAAGCGGGCATCACCGTACCCAATGTGCGCGAAGGGTTTGACTATGCTAAGTTAGAAAATGCCAGAAAGTTAATAAATGGGCAAGAATATGTTTTGAATACCCAGTTGGGATACATTTCCTTAAACCAAAGGTTGAACAACGATGAGGTATTAGCTGTAGCATTTCAATATACATTAGGCGGGCAAGTGTACCAAGTAGGTGAGTTTGCCAACGATGGTGTAGATGCTACCAATGTAACCACCAACGGTTCCGGGCAAGTAACATCGGTAGTCAATAGCAATTTAATATTAAAAATGCTAAAAAGCAGCATCACCAATGTAAACCAACCTGTTTGGGATTTGATGATGAAAAACATTTACGATACAGGTGCGTATAATTTAAGTCAAGACGATTTTAAACTAAATATTTTTTACAACGAGGCATCACCATTAAATTACATAAAACCTGTAGGTTCTACACCATTTCCACCACCGGGAACTAATGAAGATCCTTTACAGGAAACACCTCTATTACGGGTTTTTAGTTTGGATAAATTGAACTTTAACAATGACCCGCAATCAAAAGGAGATGGTTTTTTTGATTATGTAGAAGGCATCACGGTATTATCGCAAAGCGGAAAAATAATTTTCCCAAACGCAGAACCTTTTGGAGAATATCTTTTTAATAAGCTATCAATTAACAATAGCGAAGATTACAATACCACAAGCACTTACAATGAAAACCAAGCAAAGTACGTGTACGATGTGCTGTATAAAGAAACAAAAACCAAAGCTTTGGAAGCTGTTGAAAAAAATAAGTTCAAACTAAAAGGGCGTTATAAATCTTCGGGTGGCGATGGTATTCCTATTGGGGCTTTCAATGTGCCAAGAGGCTCTGTCCGGGTTACCGCTGGAGGGCGATTGTTGGTTGAAGGGATTGATTATACCGTAAACTATCAGTTAGGGCGTGTCCAAATTTTGGATGAAGCTTTAAAAGCTTCCAATACACCCATAGAAGTTTCAACAGAAAACAATGCTGTTTTTGGACAGCAAACCAGGCGTTTCACCGGTATTAATGTGGAGCACAAGTTTAACGAAAACTTTGTGCTGGGCGGAACCCTTTTAAATTTGAACGAGCGCCCCATCACCCAAAAAGCAAATTATGGCACCGAGTCTATAAACAACACTATTTTTGGTTTTAATGGCAACTATTCTACCAAAGTGCCGTTTTTAACACGATTGGCAAATATGTTACCCAATATTGATACCGATGTGGAATCGAATCTGTCATTACGCGGGGAATTTGCATATTTGGCACCAGGCGCCCCAAAGGGCACCAACTTAAATGGTGAAGCAACGTCTTATGTTGATGATTTTGAAGGCACACAAAACTCCATCGATTTAAAATCGCAACAGTCTTGGTTTCTTTCCAGCAGGCCTTTGGATTTAATAGGATCTCCTGGCGACGATAATAATGGCATCCAAAACGGCTATGGAAGGGCGCTGTTAAACTGGTACAGTATCGATCCCATCTTTTATAGTGGCCAACGGCCCAATGGCATTTCGGCCAACGATTTGTCAGGCTTATTCACCAGTCGTGTGTTTATAAATGAATTATTTCCCGACAGGGATTTGGTACAGGGGCAAAACACCGTATTGAACACCTTGGATCTGGCGTATTACCCAACCGAAAGAGGTCCTTATAATTTTGACCCTTCAACAACAAACGATGTTATCAATAACCCAAATAGTTCTTGGGCAGGCATTACCCGCCAATTGACATCAACCGATTTTGAACAACAAAATGTCGAGTATATCGAGTTTTGGCTACAAGACCCATTTCAAGAAAACCCATCGAATCCAGGAGGTAAATTAGTGTTCAACCTTGGTAATATTTCAGAAGATATTATAAAAGATGGTAAAAAAATGTATGAGAACGGTTTGCCAAAAGACGGAAATATTGATTTGCTTCCCGTTACCGCTTGGGGCACGGTAGTGCCTCAAAACCAATCTTTGGTGTATGTGTTTGATTCTACAGGACAAGAACGTACCAATCAAGATGTTGGGTACGATGGGTATGATGATGCAGAAGAAATATTGAAATTTGGCGCTGGTTTTGGGCCCGACCCCTCAAAAGATAATTACACCTACTTTTTAAATGCTACCGGAAATATTTTTGATCGCTATAAAAAGTACAATGGTGTTGAAGGCAATACCCCTGATACCTTTTCAAATACCGATAGAGGTGCCAATACGCAACCCGATGTAGAAGATATTAACCGTGATAATACCATGAACACGATTGATAGCTATTACGAATATGAGTTGCCCATTACAAGACAAAATTTACCGACTTCAAAAGCGGATTTTGACAACCTTCCCAATAATAATCCATTAAAGGAATATTTAGTGGATTTTAAAGATAGACCGCGTGTGCTTCCCAACGGGCAGAATCCAAATGTTAGATGGTACCTGTTTAGAATCCCGGTGGAAGGGAGCCTGAGAAAATCTGTAGGAGGGATCAGCGATTTAAGATCCGTTCGTTTTACACGTGTTTTTCTTAAGGAATTTGCTGAACCTACCGTGTTCCGTTTTGGCACCTTGGATTTGGTAAGAAGTGAATGGAGACGCTACACACAAACACTGCAACCCAACAAAGATAATCCTGCCGATGATGACACCGACTTTTCAGTGGGCGTTATAGGAACCATTGAAAATGAAGGCAGCTATGAAAGACCACCGGGAATTGAACCTGAGAAATTGTTTAACAATAATACCGTGGTTCAGCAAAATGAGCAATCGTTGGTGGTAAACGTCTGTAATTTAGAATCACAAGACTCTAGAGGGGTTTATAAAAACATCAATTTAGATATGCGCCAATATAAGCGCATGCGTATGTTTATGCATCTTCAAGAAGAAGGAACAGGCATACCAAATAGCAGTACGGTGGTAGGGTTTATCCGTTTGGGCAACGACCTTACAGAAAATTATTATGAAATAGAAGTGCCTTTGAAGATTTCTGAATCCACCACCAGAACCGGACTTTGGCCAGAAGAGAACGAAATTAACTTGCCCATAGCTGTTTTAGGGAAAATTAAAGCGTTGGAAATAGCCAATCCCTCGCTGCCCAATGAACCTCAAAAGTTTTATGATGTTATTGATGGGAAATTAGTGGATACACCAGTTTCTGAATTTTCAACCTATACCATGGGCCAACATCGCGTTACCATAAAAGGGAACCCTAATTTTGGTGATATTAGAACGTTAATGGTCGGAGTAAAAAATGGTATTCCAAATGGTTTAAATGATGGGCCTCCGCCGGTATCGCCCGTTTGTGCCCAAGCTTGGTTTAACGAACTGCGTTTGTCCGATATGGATAACGAAGGGGGTTGGGCAGCTGTGGTAAGCTTAGACACCAACCTTGCCGATTTAATGAACATCAGTGCCACCGGAAGACAGAGCACTTCGGGCTTTGGCAGTATTGAGCAGGGCCCCAGCCAACGTCGTTTGGAGGATGTTAAGCAATATGATGTGGTTACCAATATCAATGTGGGGCAATTGTTGCCTAAAAAATGGGGCATTCAAGTGCCTTTCAATTACGGCCAAAGCGAAGAATTGATAACCCCAAAATATGATGCGTTTTATAAAGATTTAACTTTAGATTCCCGTTTAGAGGCAGCTAATACCAATTCAGATCGTGAAGCCATAAAAGAACAATCGGAAGATTACACAAAGCGCAAAAGCATCAATTTTATTGGGGTTAGAAAAACCAGAACCACCGAAGCCAAACCACGTTTTTACGATGTTGAGAATGTAACGTTCAATTACTCCTATAATAAAGTAGAGCACCGAAATTTTGAAATTGAAAATGCCGTAAACAAAACGGTACGTATGGGCGCCAATTATGCATACAATTTTAATCCTTTAACTATTGAACCCTTCAAAAAGAATGATTCGCTGTTTACCGGTAAATACTGGAAAATTTTAAAGGACTTTAATTTAAATTTACTGCCAACAAGTTTTACCGTCAATTCAGATATAAACAGACAGTTCAACAGACAGAAATTTAGAGAGATAGACCTTGGGGGGTCCAACATTGGCATTGAAGAATTGTTTAGGCGAAACTACACGTTCGATTTTCAGTACACCATTAATTACAACATTACAAAAGCGTTACAATTAAATTTTGTTGCAGCCAATAATAATATTGTCCGTAATTATTTCAAGGATAATATCATAAATGGGGAACAAGATGAAACCTTGGATGTTTGGGACGGATTTCTTGATGTGGGCGACCCAAATAGACAATCACAAAATTTGGGTATCACTTACGAGTTGCCTATCAATAAAATTCCAACCTTCAACTTTTTAAATGCCACCTATCAATACAGTGGTAATTTTCAATGGCAAAAAGGCTCCGATTTGTATGGTGAGTTGGAATTGGATGGTCAGACCTACGATTTGGGTAACACCGTTCAAAACGCCAACACCCATAATATCAATACTACTTTAGATATGAATAGGTTGTATAAATATATCGGGCTGGTTAAAAAACCTATTTCCAGAGCACGGGCTCGTACGGCGCCACAAGGTACACCCCCTGGGCCAAAACAAAACAGCCCACCACCAAAAATCAAGGACCAATCTACTACTAAATTATTAAACGCTGGAATTGATATTTTAACCAGTATCAAACGAATTCAAGTAAATTATTCTGAAAATAATGGCACCTTTTTACCGGGCTATTTACAAACGCCCGGTTTTATAGGCACATTAAAACCATCCTTAGGGTTCACTTTTGGAAGCCAGAGCGATATTAGGGATTTAGCGGCAAGACGCGGTTGGTTAACCTTGTTCCAAGATTTCAACCAGCAGTACACCACAACCAATACCAAGCAATTGGACGTTTCGGCGAGTTTGGAACCCCTAAAAGACTTGAAGATTGATATCGTTGGAAATAGAACCTATTATGAAAACTATACCGAAAACTTTAGAGTGAACGATAATGGGGGCCAATATGAATACGAATCATTGACCCCAAACACCTTTGGCAATTTCAATATTTCAACGCTTCTGATTACAACCGCATTTAATAAAAGTGATGAAACAACCTCTGCAGCGTTTAATGATTTTAGAACCAATAGACTTATTATTGCACAACGATTAGCAGCACAAAATGGCACCGATGTAAATGATGTAGATGCTGATGGTTATCCAAAAGGCTTTGGCAAAAACAGTCAGACCGTATTATTGCCGGCATTTTTGGCGGCCTATTCGGGTCAAAACGCCAGTAGCGTTAAAACCAGTGCTTTTAGAGATGTGCCCATTCCGAACTGGGATTTAAAATACACAGGCTTTATGAAGTATGAATGGTTCAAAAAGAATTTTAAACGATTCTCTTTAACCCATGGCTACCGTTCAACGTACACCATCAACCAATTTCAGTCTAATTTAGATTATGTGCAGCCAGATTTTAGTATCGATTATGATAACCAACCTGCCGAAGTTAAAAACCAATCAGGTAATTATAAAAACCAGACTTTGCTCAGTAACATTAACTTAACTGAAATGTTCAGTCCGTTAGTGCGAATAGATTTTGAAATGAAGAACTCCGTTAAAATTTTGCTCGAAGTTCAAAAGGACCGCTTGTTATCATTAAGCTTCGACAATAATTTAATGACCGAAGTTCAAGGTATGGAATATGTATTGGGCTTAGGCTATAGAATTAAGGATTTGCGCATCAATTCCAATTTGGCAGGACCAAGTAAACGGATCATCAGCGATTTGAACATGAAAGCCGATATTTCAGTAAGGGACAACAAAACCATAATCAGGTATTTAGATTTAGATAACAATCAAATTACCTCGGGCCAAACCATTTGGGGTTTAAAATATTCGGCAGATTATGCGTTTAGTAAAAACCTGACAGGTATCTTTTATTTTGATTATACCTTTTCAGAATATGCCATATCAACGGCGTTCCCTCAAACAACCATCAGGTCTGGATTTACCATCAGATATAATTTTGGTAATTAACAGCCAATCTATTTGAATTTAGAATTTGAATAAATACATTTGTGGAATAAACGAATTTAAAACAATAACATGAACATCCCATCAGAATTAAAATACACCAAAGACCACGAGTGGATCCGTATGGACGGCGACATTGCTGCCATAGGCATTACAGATTTTGCACAAAGCGAATTGGGCGATATTGTATATGTAGAAGTTGAAACCGTGGATGAAACCTTGGATGCCGAGGCTATTTTTGGAACGGTAGAAGCCGTAAAAACCGTATCAGATTTATTTTTGCCGTTAACAGGTAAAATCATAGAATTCAATGAGGCTTTAGAGGATGAGCCAGAAAAAGTGAACACCGATCCTTACGGCGATGGTTGGATGATAAAGTTGAAATGCTCAGACCTTTCAGAAGTAGAACATCTTTTGTCTGCCGATGCCTATAAAACACTCATCGGTGCTTAAAAAATCAATATTCTTTTTAAGTATACTGTATACCTTAACTTTAGCAACAGTATGCTTAGTTAAGCTTAATAAATTGCCCAATGTAGGTCTATCTTACGGGGATAAAATATTCCATTTTTTATCGTATTCAGTGCTGGCCATGTTATGGTTTAACACACTTTTGCATACATTCAAATTCAAAAAACGGCGGGCATTATTATATGCAGCACTTTTTTCTGTGGTATTTGGTATAGTTATTGAGGTATTACAGGGAGCACTAACATCCTATCGGTCATCCGACATGTATGATGTTATAGCAAATACCAGCGGTGTATTATTCACTGTATTGATTTTGGCAGTTAAAAATCCAAAAAATATTAAAAAGCGATAAACGCTTGCGTATTTGATAAATAAATAGTTATTTTAGCAATCTTGAAACACGTTTAAATTATGGAACCTAAAAAAAATCCTCAAGCAAATGTTGGGCGCAACAGCTCACTTTACTTCGCCATTGGTTTAGCATTAATGTTATTTTTAACCAATTTCGCTATCAATTACAAAACTTACGATAAAGAAGCCATCGATATTGGCCAGTTGAATATGGACCAAGAATTGGAAGAGGAAATCCCCATTACGGAACAATTACAAACACCTCCACCTCCACCACCTCCACCAGCTGCTCCTGAAGTGATTCAGATTGTAGAAGATGAGAAAGAAGTGAAAGAGACTGTTATCGAATCTACCGAATCTAATCAAGAACAAAAAATTGTAAAGGTAGAGGCTGTAAAAGTGGTTGAAGTTGAAGAAGATCTTGAAGTACCTTTTGCGGTTATTGAAAATGTACCCGTGTTTCCAGGATGCGAAGGCGGTAACAACGATGCCAAGAAAAAATGCATGTCTGATAAAATTCAAGAATTTGTGAATAAAAAATTTAATACGGATTTGGCCAGTGAATTAGGTTTATCTGGAAGACAACGTATTAATGTTATTTTTAAAATTGATAAAACAGGTGAAGTAGTAGGTATTCGCGCTAGAGCACCACACCCAGGTTTAGAAAAAGAAGCTGCTCGTGTTATTGGGTTACTTCCAAAAATGCAACCAGGAAAACAACGCGGTAAAGCGGTAACTGTACCTTATTCGTTACCAATTGTTTTTCAAGTACAAGATTAATTTTTCCTAGTATAAAAGAAGGAATTTTAAAATATAAAATCCCGTTGCAAAATTTGTAACGGGATTTCTTTTTTGGTATGCTTATTGAGACTTTATCATAATATTAACATTTAAACTATAATTATTATGGGCAATCCAAAGAAAACCCACGAACTCATCCGACAAAATGATCAAATCGTGAAAAAATCGCAAAAGCATGATGTAAATTTACGAAAAAACTCCACCCTTTACTTCCAAGTAGGGTTAATTGTCTGTTTACTGGCAGCCTATGGGATGTTAGAGATGAGGTTTGAAACTACAATTCCAAATTACGGATGTCCTACAGTAGAATCAGAAAAAACCTTTTATGTGGATATCCCAATAATTAGACCAAAAGTTGCGGTGTTAGACGAGCTAGTCAAACAGAAACCTAATAAACCGACAGATACATATAAGGAAGGTCCTGATACAACTCCCGATATTTTCGAAAAGCCAGATAAACCAACGACGCAAGTTGCTCAACCGCTTGATCCAAGAGATTTTACACTTGTGGAAAAGCCAGCACATCCCGAAAATTTCCCTTTTGAAGCTATAGAACACGTACCAATTTATCCAGGTTGCGAAAACAAGAAGTCAAACGACGAAAAACGTAAATGTATGTCCGATAAAATTACGAAGTTGGTTCAAAAAAAGTTTGATACAGGTTTAGGCAGTGAGTTAGGTCTCTCAGGTAAACAAGTCATTCGCACGCAATTTAAAATTGATAAAACTGGTCATGTCACAGATATTCAGGTAAGGGGTACCCATCCTGATTTAGAGAAAGAAGCAGAACGTGTTATCAATAGCATTCCAGAAATGACACCCGGGAAACAACGTGATAAAAATGTGGGCGTTATTTACAATTTGCCTATAGTTTTTCAGGTTGAGTAAAACCCACCCCCTTACCCCTCCAAGGAGGGGAGTACCTATAGTTTATGGTTCAAATTTTTAGAAACGTTCGTAACAGTTTCGAATTAATCTATGGCACTTATTGTTTACGCATACTTTTGATAAATTGTGTAAATCCAAATGCCCTACGCAACCTTCCCCTCTTGGGAGGGGCTAGGGGTGGGCCGTGCCTGTTTCAAATTTTAGGATCTTTCGTAAAAATGTTGAATTAATCTATATCACTTCTTACTTGAACTTACAAAACAAAGGTTTTTTTCCTAAATTTAAGGAGCAATTTTAATATTAAAAACCAGTGTTGTCCGATAAAAATGTTTACAAACTATAGTTTGTTCTATTTTTTAAGGTGGTTCAATCAATTTTCGGGCTTTTGACCTAGTTTTGAAATCCTAATAAAGATTTAGGATTCAAAAATTAAAAAAAAATAATTAGATTGTTTATCAGTTAGTTACGACCAAGTCTTTATTCTTTATTCTAACAGCGAAGCGGTCTTAATTCTTTACTGGACAACAATGATTAAAAACGAATTAGTGCCTTTCAGCAAAGAAAGAATCTAATAAAAAATATAGTATCTTTCAGCCCAAAATAAATACTTAATCTATTTTCATGAAAAGATACATGGTGCTACTCCTACTTTTAGTTCAATATAACTCCTATGCTCAGGATCATGCATTATATGAGAAGCCTCCGGTTTTTCCAAAATGTGATAGTTTGCAAATAACCGCATTGCAAAAGTGTTTTGATGCCAATGTGTATGCCCTTATTTATGATAATTTTAAAGTACCGGAACATGTTATCAAAGAAAACTACAAAGGCGAGGTAGTAGTCATTTTTGAAGTGGATACAGCAGGCGTATTTAAAATAATTTATATTGAAGCCATGTATGATACCTTGAAAACCGAAGTAAAACGTGTGTTTTCAGCGTTTCCGAAAATACAACCAGCAACCTATAATGGCAGAAAAACCTACAAACAATATACGTTGCCCATAAAAATTCCGTTGGTCGATCAAACGGAAGGAACCCAAAATTTGGCGAAACAGAATGCCATATCAAAACAAGAACAGCAAGCCAAGGCAGAGTTTGATAGTGTAAACAAATCACTCAAAATCTTTGATAATAAGGCTTATGGCAGTCAGTTAAATATTCCCTTTATCCATAGCGATTATTCGAGGTTTGATAGAAACATGAATCTTGTCGGAACCAATAGTCACACCGCTTCAAAACCACTTGTTTATGAGGACGTTTCGAAGTATTATGATTTTAAAACTGAAAAAGAAAAATTGCAAAAGGAAACGGATACGTGGGCAGGAAGAAAGTTGTGGAACGAACATTTGGTGCAATTGCAAGGAACCGATTATTGGTTTACCATAGACCCGATTTTAGATTTGGAAGTTGGGAAAGATACCGATGCCGATTTTAACTCCACATACAATAATACACGCGGGGTTTTAGTGCAAGGGGGATTGGGCAAGAAGTTCAATTTTTACTCAGCCGTTTTTGAAAGCCAAGGTCGGTTTGCCGACTATGTAAACCAATATGCAGAAAGCTTAAAAGCGTTTGGTCCCGATCCTGCTATTATTCCCGGCCGTGGAATTGCAAAACGTTTCAAAACAGATTCTTATGATTATCCTGTGGCAGAAGCCTATTTATCGTATGCACCGGCTAAGTTTTTAAACATCCAATTTGGGCATGGCAAAAATTTTATTGGCGATGGTTATCGCTCGTTGCTATTAAGTGATGTGGCGAGTCCGCATCCATTTTTGAAATTGAATACCACTTTTTGGAAAATTAAATACACCAATACCTGGATGTGGTTAAAAGATGTACGACCAGAAGTGGTAGCAGATAAAGCGTTTTTAACAAAATATATTGCCAACCATTATTTAAGTTGGAATGTTTCAAAGAAATTAAATATCGGTTTGTTTGAATCGGTGTTATGGACCAACAGTAACAATAGAGGTTTTGATGTTAATTATTTAAACCCCATTATATTTTATAGGGCCATCGAGTTTGAAACTGGGCAAGGTGCCGGAAATGCGCTTTTGGGTGCATCGGGAAAATACAAGTTTAATGATAACGTTAATATGTACAGCCAGTTTATTTTGGATGAATTTTCATTGAGTGATATAAAAGGTGGAGAAAAAAGCTGGAAAAACAAATATGGGTATCAATTAGGGGTAAAGTATTACAACGCCTTTAAGGTTGAAAATTTATTGTTGCAAATGGAATATAACCGTGTTAGGCCTTATACGTATTCGCATAATACCATTGTGCTAAATTATGCCCATAACAATCAATCCATGGCGCATCTTTGGGGTGCCAATTTTAGCGAAACCATTTTAATTGGCCGTTACCATTACAAGCGTTGGTTTGCAGATGCGAAATTGATTTTTGGAGTAAGGGGATTGGATTATAATAACGGAACAGATAATTTTAGTTATGGAGGCGATATTTATAGAAATTATAACGACCGACCGTTTGATACGGGCGTAAAAGTTGGGCAAGGGCTAAAAACCAAAATATTTAATGGCAATATACAAGCGGGTTATTTGATCAATCCGGCAACCAATTTAAAACTATTTACCGATATAACCGTTAGGAATTTTAACCCCGAAGCCGAAACAGCCAGCACATTTAAAAACAATACGGTTTGGTTTAATTTTGGGATCAGGACCGATTTGTTCAATTGGTATTTTGATAACTAACGTGAATAACGGATAAGAAAATTAAGATTGAATTTTTCTTTTTCCTCTCCCTAAAGGGTGGAAAAATTCCTGAAATGTAGAAAATGTATCACCCTTTAGGGTTGGGGAAGGGACATTTTCGGCTCAATAGGGTTATCCATTATTCACATTAACTAGGTTTGTCATTCCTAAGTTTATGCAGAGCGGAGTCGAAGTAAAGGAGGGAATCTCATGTTGAGGTCTGGAAATTTTTCGCTAATACTTTGCTTTCTTTATTAAAGGTAAATTGTGACAAAGCCCTAAATCATTCAAAACCCAAGAATAGCTTTGGCTATTAAAAAGTATAATAAGATTCCGAAAATATCATTGCTGGTGGTGATAAATGGGCCGGTGGCTACTGCGGCATCGATACCGCGTTTGTCTAAAAATATGGGGATGAAGGTGCCTATTAATGCAGCCATGATAATAACTGAAATTAATGCGACACATATAGTCAACGATTCCAAGTAAGTGGTGTGGAACGCAAAATGACTGATTAATAAAACAATAAATGCAATGGCGAGCCCATTGACCAAGCCTAACAAAAATTCCTTTAAAAGTCTTTTTAACAGGTTGCCATCAATAGAATCGTTTGCCAAACCTTGCACGATGATGGCGGAGGATTGTACACCCACGTTTCCTGCGGTTGCTTGAATAAGTGGCACAAAACTTAATAAAATTTTATAATCGTTTAATACCGATTGAAAGTTAGTTATAATAGTTGCTGCCCCAATACCCCCAAACATGCCTATAAGCAGCCATGGCAAACGGGCTTTGGTGAGTTCCCAAATACTATCATCTGCTTCAACATCGGCAGTAATACCTGCTGCTAACTGATAATCTTTTTCGGCTTCCTCTTTCATGACGTCCACAATGTCGTCAATCGTGATCCTTCCTAAAAGTTTTTGATTGTTATCTACTACCGGAATGGCTTCCAAATCGTACTTCTGCATTACTTTGGCAACGTCTTCGGCATCATCGTGCACATTCACGCTATCTACACTTGAAATATAAATATCGGCTATTTTTTGTTCGCTTTTAGCAACAATAAGGTCTTTTAACGATAAGCGTCCCACCAATCTGTTTTGCTTATCCACCACATAAATGGAGTGTACCCGGGTTACTTCTTTGGCTTGCCCCCTTATCCGGCGTAAACAGCCTGCAACAGTCCAGGTTTCGTAAACCTTTACCAGCTCTTTTGCCATCAGTCCACCCGCAGTATCTTCATCATAAGCCAGCAATTCTTGAATTTCTGCTTTATGGTCTTCGTCTTCAATATGCGAGATTACTTCCCGTTTACGTTCCTCGGGTAATTCTGAAATGATATCGGCAGCATCATCGGTATCCAGCTCGCCAATTTCATCGGCAATTTCTTTGGAGGACAGATTTCTTAAAACTTTTTCCCGATTGTCTTCATCGAGTTCCATTAAAATATCGGCAGTCGTTTCAGAATCCAGAAGCTTGATGATGTAAACAGCTTCTGCCAAATCCAATTCATCTAAAATATCGGCAATATCGGCGTGGTGAAAATCATTTAAAAGCTTTTGAAGCGCCTTATCTTGTTTTAATTCGATAAGACGTTCAACCTGATTTATTAAATCTTCAGTCAACTCAAATGGTATGTTATCTAATTCTTCTGCCAAAATATAGCGTTTACATGTCGTTTTCAATTAACTGGGTAAGCTGTATAAACTGCTGTACATTTAATTGTTCCGGACGTTTGTCAAAGATACTATCTTCTCTTAAATTATCGCTTAAATTCAATGTTTTTAAACTGTTACGAATTGTTTTCCTGCGCTGTTGAAATGCTGTTTTTACCACTTTGAAAAATAAGGCTTCATCACAAGGCAATGAATAATCTGCTTTTCGGGTCAGTCGCAGTACGCCAGAATCTACTTTTGGTGGAGGATTAAACACATTTGGGGGTACGGTGAATACATACTCGGCATTATAGAATGCTTGTACTAATACAGATAAAATGCCGTACACTTTACTGCCTTCTTTTGAGCAAATACGTTCTGCCACTTCTTTTTGGAACATGCCTGAAAACTCAGGAATTTGATTGCGCATTTCCAACGTTTTAAAAACAATTTGTGTGGAGATGTTATAAGGAAAATTGCCAATAATGGCAAAAGCCTCTCCTTTAAAAACGTGGTTTAGATCATATTTTAAAAAGTCTTTTTCAATAATTCTGGATGCCAGATTCAAATAATTTGCTTGTAAATAGGCTACCGATTCTGTGTCAATCTCAATCACATAGGTGGTTACCTCTTTTTGCAGCAAATATTTGGTAAGCATACCCATGCCCGGGCCAATTTCCAAAACCGTTTTATAACCATTTAAAGAAAGTGTATCGGCAATTTTTTGAGCAATGGTTTCATCATTTAAAAAATGTTGACCTAAATGTTTTTTTGCTTTTACTTGATGTTGGTTTGGGTTGTGTACCACAGGATTTTGTATGTTAAAAGCCCCCTAACCCCCGAAGGGGGGATGCTTATTTGGATGAATTAATGGTTTCTTTTCTGTTTTCTTTACTCTTTTTTCTTTTTTCTGTTTCTCCCCTTCGGGGTCGGGGGATTAAAATTTACTGAATACTCATCTATAATTTGGAGTTCGGTTCTAAAGGAGAGCACTTTGTCTCCAAATTTTTTAAATCCTTCACTTCTTAATTTCGGGGCATCGTCTTTGTAATAAGCCTCTAAAGCTTCCCTAGAGTTTGTTTTGTATTGTACTGAGTATGTAACACCACCCATGTCTTCTTCCACTAAAACCTTAACTAAAGTGGCTTTTTCAAACTTTCCGGTAGCTAATACTTGTGGAATATGTTCCTTTATCCATGTTAGCCATTCTTCTTGAATGCTTTCGTCTATATTTGAAGTTACGTTGTAAATTATCATGTTTGTTGTTGAGATGTTTGTTGTTAAGTTCTGAAAACTGCGACTGCGACTGAAAACTGCGACTGATTACTAGTTTATAGCATCTCCCCGTAATGCACGATATTTTTTTCTGGCATCAACAAAATAAATACTATCGGCATGGTCAAAAATAATTTTTTCGTACAATGCTTTTGCTTTTTCAGGTTGGTTAAGCTTGTTTTCATAAAGTTCGGCAAGCTTAAAATAAGCATCATCTACTAAAATCCCGTCTCTGTAATTGGCAATAATAGCTTCGTAATTGGCTTCAGCTTTATCAAATTGAATTTTATCTTCATACAATTGAGCTTGTTTAAACAATGCCTGCGGAATGATGGGTTCGGTTTTATGTTCATTTAATATTTTACTTAACAATGCAATAGATTCGTCATTTCTATTTTGAAAAGATAACAAATCTGCTTTCGCATACAATTTTAAAGCGGTTTGCAATGAATCTTCGTATTTGTTATCGGTGATCAATAATTTTAAATCGAGCGCATCATTCGCAATGAGTTGCGATGTGGATGCCTTTAAAATTTTAAGTTGTGATTCTGCCCATTTAAAATCGCCTTTGTAATAACTGGCTTTTGCTACTTTATAGCGTGCTTCTTGCGAAATGGTACTGTTTTTTAAATTCCGCTGGATTTGGGTATAGTAAATAAGCGCATCATTGAATTTTTCCTGTAAAACCAAAATGTCCCCCAATTCCAGTTTTACTTCAGCTTGTTGCAATTCTGATAGTGGCAACCCCAATGTTTTTTCTAAAAACGATGTTGCTTTTTTAGTATCATTTTTATAGAATGCCAAAAAATGGGCATACGCTATTTGAAGTTTTAAAGTTTGGGAAAAAGTGCCGAACTTTTTGAACAATTCTTGATATGTGGCATCAATTGCTTGGTAATTTTCTTTGGAACTTTGTTTGGTTTCGAGCTGCATCAAGTTGTAATGTGCCTCTAAAAGCGTATTGGCATCTTGAGCGGTTTCTGTAATAAAGGTGTAAATTTCCTTGGCGATGTCAAGTTCATTTTCGTTGGATGCAATGGCGGCCAATTCTTCAATTCTAAGCAAACTTTCGGGTTGCCTGTTAAAAATCGCCTTTTCTTGCGCAAATGCTTTTTTGAAATCTTTTTGTTGGATAAACAACCAACTTAACAACTCGTTCCATAGCAGATTAGGTTTTTGCTGTAGTTTTTTAAGTATGATTTTTCGGAAGATGACGTTGTTTTCATTCTCACTTTTTTCACTTATAAAATCGTTGATGGCTCTTTTAATATTTCCTAATGACAGAGGGTTCGCTTCGGCAAAATCAATATAACTTATAAACATTTTTTCAATGTTTCCCTGCTCTCCATATAATTGCGCCAATTGTAGATTGAAATTATAATCGGGTTTTAACACCATCGCTTTTTCATAGGCGATAATGGCTTCGTTTAAAAGCGTATGGTTTTGGAAACTTCGGGCAACGGCAAACACGTTATTCGGATTTTCATCTATACTGGCCAGTGCTTTCCTGTAGCTCAGATTTGCCTGGGCCATATCCTTTTTAAGTTGGTAATTATAGCCTAACTCAACCAAAAAAGAAGGATAATCAACACGTTGGATAAGCTCTGTTATGAAGGTTTCGGCTTCAGCGTACTGCTCTAATTGTTGGTAAGTGGTTATTATTTGTGTGATATAATTAATGTTTGAAGACGATTGTGCATACAGTTTTTTATATTCAAACAATGCTTTTTCATAATCCCCGTTTTTAAAGTATTCTTTCGCGAAGGAATCATCTTGCGAGAATACTTGGGTACTTATCAATAGGCATAGAATATAGAGAATTTTCATAACGGTAAATATAACAAATGCAGATTGCAGACCGTGCTAATATAATTATAAAAAAATGCCCGAATAAAAATTCGGGCACTAACCAACCAAAATAAATCTTTCCATTAACTACCGTTAATTTAAAAATCGATGTATTACTCAGATTGGGGACACTCTTAAATAAAGAAATAAATCCCTATTTATGCGCAATTATTGTTGAATTGTTTTCAGGTTTTGAAATTTCGAAATCTGAAAATAATACTAGAATTGCGCAGAATATGAGAGTAATTAAAATTACTAAACGCTTAATGTTTTTCATGGTTAGTAGGTTTAATGGATTTGGTGGTACTAACTTCTAAAATATTATTAGATGTGCAAAAGAAATTGAAATAAAATCGTTAAAAAGCGTAATTATTTTACACTTAATCGATTATAGAACTTATTTAGATAAGTTTTGTGGGATTTGTAATTGAATTTTTAAAAAAGCTAAACTCCTTTTATTCGTGGCAATTAGTGAAATTCGTATCTAGCAACAGGGACATTGGTCTTAATGCGTTTGCCCCGTAGAAAGTGGTCTTATAGCTAAGATATTTTTTGGGTCTTATAAATTACTTTTTCTAAAGTATAAAGACTAATTGATATTATTTGTAAATTGAAGCACCGTAAAGTACGGCTAATTAATTTTTGATTTATAACAACATGAAACTTCCATAACGGGTTTTTGATGCCCAACGGAATGATTATATGGAAGTCCCGATAGCTATCGGGATGACCGATTAAAAACAATAATATAAACACATGAAATGGCAAGGCAAAAGACAAAGTTCTAACGTTGAAGACCGCAGAGGTCAAAATGGCCCCAGACAAGGTGTTGGAGGGTTTAACCCCATGTTGTTAGGGTCGCTTTTTAAGATTCTTTTTTCAAAAGTAGGCCTTTTTATAGTAGGAGGTTTTTTAGTGGTGTCTCTTATAATGGGAAAAAACCCACTCACTTTAATAACCCAGTTATTAAGTGGTGGAACTGTACAAAGCGAATCGACCGAAGCCTACCAACCTACTGCTAAAGAAGAAGAATTAGCGCAATTTTCTGCTACTATTTTAGCCAATACAGAAGATGTTTGGAACAAACTTTTGAATAATTATAGAGAGCCAACCTTAGTGCTTTTCACAGGTTCGGTGGCTTCGGCTTGTGGGGCGGCTTCTAGTGCTACAGGGCCTTTTTATTGTCCGGGCGATGAAAAATTATATTTGGATTTAAGTTTTTTTGATGATATGGAACGTCGGATGAATGCTCCGGGAGACTTTGCCCAAGCGTATGTCATTGCTCATGAAGTTGGGCACCATATCCAAAAAATCACGGGAATTTCAGATAAAATGCAACGATTAAGGGGACAACTTAGTGAAGTAGAATACAATAAATACTCCGTGAGGGTGGAGCTTCAAGCCGATTTTTTGGCAGGTGTTTGGGCATATCATTCACAAGAAATGACACGTATTATGGAATCTGGCGATCTTGAAGAAGCCTTAAATGCCGCGAATGCCATTGGCGACGACCGTTTGCAAAAGCAATCGAGTGGCAGGGTGGTTCCTGATTCGTTCACACATGGCACTTCTGCACAGCGCATGCGATGGTTTAAAAAAGGATTTGATACGGGCGATTTATCGCAAGGCGATACGTTTAGTGCTACTTCGTTATAGAGATAATTTCTAAAAATCTGAAGATTTATTGTGCTGGGGTTTGTGTTGAGTTTGCTTGCTGTGCCGCCACTAAGCGGAGCTTAGCGGTAGAAGGGGTAACAAAGAAATTTTATAGGTTTTTGAACCCTTCCGTCCTTCGGACACCTTCCCTTGAAAAAAGGGAAGGAATTGTGTAGGGATTCCTTTTGAAATTCAGTTCTAATTATTAATTATAGTTGCTATTATAACTCTCCTCCTTTTTTTCAAGGAGGAGTGGCTTTGGTTTCCCGAAAAGAAACCAAAGACGAGATGGTTATACCTGGGTTTTCATAAGAATTTCAAATAGTATTGTTCTTATCCCTGCTACCGCTAGGCTCTGCTTAGTGGCGTTATGAGTAAGAAAAACAGAAGCTTTTACAATCCAAAATGTATTTGATGCGTGGTTTTGTAACGAATCCTGTGGATTGAAAATATTCTAGTGCAAGAAACTTTCAGGACGAGACACTGTTGCCGCAACTAAGAAGAGCTTAGCGGTAGAAGGGGTAACAAAGAAATTTTATAGGTTTTTGAACCCTTCCGTCCTTCGGACACCTTCCCTTGAAAAAAGGGAAGGAATTGTGTAGCGATTCCTTTTGAAATTCAGTTCTAATTATTAATCATAGTTGCTATTATAACTCTCCTCCTTTTTTTCAAGGAGGAGTGGCTTTGGTTTCCCGGAAAGAAACCAAAGACGAGGTGGTTATACCTGGGTTTTCATAAGAATTTCAAATAGTATTGTTTTTATCCCTGCTACAGCTAAGCTCCTGCTTAGTGGCGGTATGAGTAAGTGTAAAGTAATTCAATTCTGTAATTTGTGGCTAGTACTACACTTGCAATAGCGATTGCAGCGGCATCCTTTTTAAAAACAATAGTGCTATAATTTTGGGTAAAGATAAAAATTGGCAGATTGCTTTTTCCTTTGTCCGCACAATGACGTTTTTAAAAAGATACAGTGAAATATTTATATTCATGGGTTCCATATTATAAAAATATTAAACCACGAATAAAAGCGCGGTGCTTTAGCAATTGCCCAAATAATCATGGTAATGTGATAAAAAATAATTGGAAAATCCCTATTAAAAATTAAAGCCTTTTATCCATAGCAAAGCAGCTTCGTAGGTAGAAAATACTTTAAATTCATATTTTTCATTGATCGCTATGGTCTCATAGAGTGTGCTAAGAGCGGCTGTTTCCGGACTATCAATGATAATGGCAAATATAGCAATCTCGTAACTTTCTAAGGTTTTATTATTTTCATCATTAAAAAATTCTATATCTCTAAAAGAAAAATTAAAGGTGGCATTTCTTGCATCGATGATGCCCTTTAATTTTCTTGGGTAACTTGTGTTGTCTTTAAAAGATTTAATATAGTCTAGAACTTCTTCTGCATTTATATCGGCTTTGAATTCAGTTTCAAGAATTTGGGATTGCTCATTAAAAGTAGAGTTTATCATGGTCGTTTTGCTTTTACTAAAAGGTTGGTTTAGTTCAAATTTAAGCTTAATTTTTTTAAAATCGGACTATTTTATTTGAACGGAAAACTGGAAAAGCAAAAAACCCCTTAACTTTTTAAAAAGCAAGGGGTTTTTAAATTATTTAATTTGTTTACCATCTTTATCAAAAAAATGGTATTCTAAATACGTGTAAGCATCTCTTGGTAAAACTTTAACCCATTTTTTGTGTTCAAAAAACCATTTTGAACGTGTTGATGGAAAACCTTTTGTTAAAAAGGCCGCTATAAAAGGATGTGTGTTTAAGGTCAGCTTTTTATAGTCTTTTTTAAATAGTTGTTCTAGGTCGTGCGTAATTTTTGGCACGATTCCTATGGGTGCTTCAACCTCAGAACCGTTCATTACTTCATCAGGGTTTTCTTCCTGGGTTTTAATGTTCATTTCTGGGCGAACGCGTTGTCTTGTAATTTGTATCAAACCAAATTTACTTGGCGGCAATATTTTGTGCTTAGCTCTATCATCGCTCATTTCGTCGCGAAGGTGGTTAAACAGTTTTTGCCTGTGGTCGGCACTTTTCATATCAATAAAATCTGCTACAATGATGCCGCCCATATCACGCAAGCGTAATTGGCGCGCCATTTCGGCAGCAGCTATTAAATTAACTTCCAGTGCGGTGTCCTCTTGGTTATTGGCTTTGTTGGACCGGTTTCCGCTGTTTACGTCTATAACGTGCAGTGCTTCAGTGTGTTCTATAATGAGATACGCACCTTTAGACATGGAAACGGTTTTACCAAAAGAGGTTTTAATTTGTCTTTCAATTCCGAATTTTTCAAAAATGGGAACATTAGACTGATACAATTTAACTATTGATTCTTTGTTTGGTGCAATTTCTTGCACGTAATCTTTAATTTGAACGTAAAGCGCTTCATCATCAACATGGATACTTGTAAAGGAGTCGTTGAATATGTCTCGTAAAATGGACGAGGCTTTATTCATTTCTCCTAATACTTTACTGGGATGATGTGCTCTGTGCAGTTTTTTACACATTGCCGTCCAACGACTGAGCAAATTTTGTAAATCTCTATCTAGTTCTGCTACTTTTTTGCCTTGTGCTACGGTGCGTACAATAATGCCAAACCCTGGTGGCGTAATGCTTTTTACCAATCGTTTTAGTCGGTCTTTTTCATCTTTGTCCTCTATTTTTTGTGAAATAGAGATACGGCTGGAAAAAGGTACTAAAACAATATATCTACCGGCAATAGAAAGCTCGGAGCTTATTCTAGGGCCTTTGGTTGATATGGGTTCTTTTACTATTTGTACCAATAGCGATTGATTTGATTTTAAGGCGTCAATAATTTTGCCGTCTTTATCAATATCTTTTTCAAATGGGAAATTTTTTAAAGAAAAATCTTTTAGTTTACCTGTGCTTACACTTTTTGTGAATTTTAAAAGTGAAGGCAGTTTTGGCCCTAAATCTTGATAATGCAAAAATGCATCTTTTTCATACCCTACATTTACAAATGCAGCATTTAGTCCGGGAACAGCTTTTCTTATTTTGGCTATAAACACATCGCCAACCGAAAAGTTGTTACTATCCTCATCTTTCTGTAATTCAATAAGTTTTCCATCTTTTAATAAGGCAAAATCAACGTGCTCGGAACTAGATCGAATAATCAATTCTTTATCCATTTAGTTAATTTTTATCCCGATTTATCGGGATGGATTATACAATATTTTTCACAGGTCCCGATAGCTATCGGGATTAATCCGTGGAGTTCATAAAACACCAAAAAGTGTCTAAAAATTTAATGAACTCATTTCAAAGAACTTTGTTGTTTTTAACCGAAAAAAGTAGCTTTCATAACTACTTTTTAGGGCTTATTTTTTCTTTTTGTGACGGTTGGCGCGTCTACGTTTTTTACGCTTGTGCGTTGCAACCTTATGTCTCTTACGTTTTTTACCACTTGGCATAAATAGTGTCTTTTTAAATTAATAATTCGTTTTAATACTGAAACAATCCCGATAGCTATCGGGACAGCACTTTGGTATTTTTATTTAACGTCTACATTTGTTTTAACGCCTTCAACAAAAACTTTTGCTGGCTTAAATGCAGGAATGTTGTGGGATGGTATTTTAATGGTAGTGTTTTTTGAAATGTTTCTACCGGTTTTTTCAGCTCTTGTTTTAATAATAAAGCTACCAAATCCTCTAAGGTACACATTATCACCACTTTCCAATGAAGATTTTACTTCTTCCATGAATGTTTCAACAGTTGCTTGAACATCACCTTTTTCAATTCCTAATTTATCAGAAATTTTTGCTACTATATCAGCCTTCGTCATTTTAATATATTGTTTTTAAGTTACTATAAATTCTAAAAGGGATGCAAATATAGGAATTTAAAATTCAATATTTCAAACCTAATTCATTAAAATTTAAGATTATAAACGTTTATTTTTACAGATTCAATTAATTTAATTAATGATTTTTTCAAAAACACTAAACCATTGGTACTCAAACAACAACCGAGAGCTTCCTTGGAGGCAAACCAAAGACCCTTATTTTATTTGGCTATCAGAAATTATTTTACAGCA
The DNA here is from genome assembly GCF_052728615.1 of Mariniflexile sp. Classification (NCBI taxonomy): domain Bacteria; kingdom Pseudomonadati; phylum Bacteroidota; class Flavobacteriia; order Flavobacteriales; family Flavobacteriaceae; genus Mariniflexile; species Mariniflexile sp. The sequence continues at coordinate 101,984 of NZ_JBFVFE010000007.1, forward strand.
AACCCAAGTGCGGCAAGGCTTGCCATATTACCACGAATTTGTACAAGAATTTCCGTCTGTGAATCATTTGGCCAACGCTCAAGAAAGTGACGTTTTAAAATTATGGCAGGGGTTGGGTTATTATTCCAGGGCCAGAAATTTACATGCCACGGCAAAATATGTTGCCAACGAATTAAACGGAGAATTTCCAAATACTCATAAAGACTTAATAAAGCTTAAAGGCATTGGCGATTATACTGCAAGTGCCATTGCTTCTATATGTTTTAGCGAAGCAACAGCTGTAGTTGATGGGAATGTGTATAGAGTGCTTTCTCGCTATTTTGGTATTGATACTCCAATAAACTCGTCAAAAGGTGCCAAAGAGTTTAAAAAATTAGCGCAGGAACTTATTGATGTAAAAGACCCCGCTACCTTTAATCAAGCTATTATGGAGTTTGGTGCCACCCAATGTAAGCCACAAAACCCCGACTGCTCTATATGCCCTTTTAATACGAGTTGTATCGCTTTTGCTGAAAACAGAATCAACGAATTGCCCGTTAAAATCAAATCCGCTAACGCGAAAAAAAAACATTTTAATTTTTTGGTTTTGATTTCTTCGGATGAAAAAACCGTTTTGGAACAACGCGAGGGCAAAGGTATTTGGCAAAATTTATACCAGTTTCCGCTAATAGAAACAAACAAGGGGTATGATTTTGAAGCTTTTAAAACACTGGCTAAGAATCATTCTTTATTAAAAGATAAGCTATTTGAACTGTCCTTATATAATGAAGCGGATATCATCCATAAATTATCGCACCAGCATTTGCACACCAAGTTTTGGATTGTAAAAGTGGATGGTGATTTGGAAAACGGAATCTCTATTAATAAGGTACACGAGTATGCAGTACCCATACTTATTGGAAATTTTATTGAAAGTTTTAATTTTGATTAGATACATGGTGGCAATCGAAATTTTTATTAATTTTAAAAAAACGGAAAGCAAGTCTTAGAAAAGCTTAGAAAAGCAAAGCAATTCTGTATTTTTGCTATCCTATAAAAAATAAAAATCATGTCTGGAACATTAAATAAAGTGATGCTTATTGGGCATTTGGGCGACGAAGTTAAAATGCATTATTTTGAAGGGGGCAATTGCATAGGGCGTTTCCCTTTGGCAACCAATGAAACCTACACCAGCAAGCAAACCAATGAACGCGTTACAAATACAGAATGGCATACTATTGTAGTTAGAAATAAAGCTGCCGAAATTTGCGAAAAGTATTTAAGCAAAGGCGACAAAGTGTACGTGGAAGGCCGATTGAAAACCAGAAAATGGCAAGATGAAAGTGGAAACGAAAGGTATTCAACCGAAATACAGTGTACCGATTTCACGTTTTTAACCACCAAAAAAGAAAGCGAAAGCAATGCGGCAAATACGCCAACACCGGCAAAACCAGCGGCGAAACAACCAGATGCCCCCGAGCCTATTGGAGAGGAAGAGGACGATTTGCCATTTTAATTAAAAAAGTTCCCATAAACCATGGGAATTCTATGTGTAACTAATACAAAAGTACTTGGATCCTGACCCTGCGAGTTTTAAAAGTTTAATGATAGCAATTGACGTATCGATTGTTTTTGGTTTTGTGTTATTGTTTTTGTTGTTGGCATGTTCTGCGCTTATTTCTGGTGCCGAAGTGGCGCTGTTTTCACTTTCCAGAACCGATATTGAAAAGGGATTGGAAGAAAAATCAAAGCGTATCCAAATTATTTCATTGTTGCTTCAACGTCCAAAAAAATTATTGGCTACGGTTTTGGTTGCCAACAATTTTATAAATATCGGGATTGTTATTTTGTTCGCTTATTTAAGTGAAAGTCTATTTTCAGGCATCGCTTCTGCCATATTAAAATTTATAATTGAGGTTGTTGTTATTACCTTTTTGATTTTGTTGTTTGGTGAGATTCTTCCAAAAATATATGCCAGCAGAAATAATTTAAAGTTCGCAACCTTTATGGCGTACCCGTTGCGGGTTTTAGATGTGCTGCTGTCGCCATTAAGTTTGCCAATGCGCAGTGTTACCATTTCGATACACAATAAATTAGGGAAACAAAAATCGAATTTGAGTGTCGATCAACTCTCGCAAGCATTGGAGCTTACCAGCGAAGAAGATACTACCAGAGAGGAGCATAAAATATTACAAGGTATTGTCTCTTTTGGCAATACCGATACCAAGCAGGTTATGCGCCCTCGAATTGATATTTTTGCGTTGAACATCGATTTAAAATACATCGAGATTTTACCCGAAATAACAAAAAATGGGTATTCCAGAATCCCAGTTTATAAAGATAATATCGATAACATTAAAGGGATTCTTTATGTGAAAGACTTATTGCCTTATATAGAACGAAAACAATTTGATTGGGCGACTTTAATTAGAGAACCTTTTTTTGTGCCTGAAAACAAAAAGCTGGACGATTTAATGGCGGAATTCCAAGAGAAAAAAGTACACTTAGCCGTGGTGGTAGATGAATACGGGGGTACTTCGGGGCTTATTTCCTTGGAAGATATTATTGAGGAAATTGTGGGCGATATTAGTGATGAATTTGATGATGAAGATTTAACCTATTCAAAATTAGATGAACATAATTATGTATTTGAAGGAAAAACAGCTTTAAAGGATTTTTATAAAATTATTAAAATTGAAGATGAGGAAGTCTTTGAAAATAGTAAAGGAGAAGCTGAAACCATTGCGGGTTTTGTTTTAGAGATATCTGGCAGTTTTCCAAAACTGAACAGTAAAATAAATTTTAAAAATTACGTTTTCACTATTGAGGCTTTAGACAAAAAACGCATTAAACTCGTAAAATTCACAATTACTTAATGAAGCATACATATTATATTTTGTCCATAATCATCATTTTTTGTTCATGTGGACAAGATTATATACCTAAACCCAAAGGATATTTAAGGTTGGAGTATCCGCAACCACAATACAAAAATATAAAAGTGGATGTTCCTTTTTCTTTTGAGACCAATATGTTGGCAACCAAGATTAAATATAAAAAGTTGGCAGCTCCAACTGAAAGTTATGGTATCAATATAGAATATCCAACCTTAAAAGGCACTGTTTTTTTAACATATAAAGCTATTAATGGCGACCAAAAAAATCTCATCGATTATTTGCGTGATGCCCAAAAATTCACTTTAGAACATACCATTAAAGCAGAAGAAATTCCTGTATTTCCTTATGAGAATAAAGAAAGAAAAGTATATGGTGTGTTTTCTGAAGTTAAGGGAAATGTAGCGTCTCCAGCTCAGTTTTATGTAACCGATAGTGTGAATCACTTTTTAATCGGGTCTTTATACTTCAATGCGAAACCTAATTACGATTCCATATTACCAGCAGCAAATTACTTGCAAAAAGACATGGTGCACATTATGGAAACCCTTAATTGGAAATAAAAAAACTAAAAGACCCGTCAGGTTTTTAATCCCGAATCGTCGGGACTGACGGGTCTAGTTAAAATTAAATAGTTTAGAAGTTTTTAATCTTTTTCAGCAAAATAAGCTTCGGTGCAATCTTTATTGCATGCTTAGTTCCCAGAAAGTTCACTTGCTGTTTTCATGTTGCTTACTTTGTAGGTGTCCGAAACCTTGGTAACGGTTTCTTCTAATAAAGTAGGGGTTACTTTAGCATCATTATATTCAACCATGGCCAATTTTCTATCAAAATCTACCGTAGCAGATTTTACACCGTCCATTTTTGCAATTTTGTTTTCAATGGTTTTAGCACAACCCATAGCGCAGGTCATCCCATCTATAGTAAATTCTGCTTTGGCATAATGCGCATTTGGGTCTATGGAATTGGAAGCTTCTGTAGCAACTTCAACCGTTTTAACTTCAGGTTTTGCTTCGTTTTTACAATTCATTACAACTAATGCAAATAACGATACTATAATTATATTCTTTAATGTTCTCATAATAAAAGGCGTATGTATTTTAAGCAAAATTACTAAATAATGCGAGGTTTGAATGAACTCGTTTAAGCTTTCTTAATTTTATTGGTTTTAAAGTCAGTTAAAAGGATGTAATTTAGTGCATTTGGTTTGATTCGTTGTTGCCATAATGTGTAGATTAATTTCCAGTAGTATCGTATCTTTGTGATGTGCCATGTATTTAAATTACTTCGAACAGAAAATTATTATTATGAAATATCTAACTCCGGAAATTGAAGCCTTATCTAAAAATGCAAACACAAAATCGTTGGCACGTTCTAGCACGTCTTGCGGTATTTTTCAAGATTGCGACTATAATGAAGAACGACCTAAGTTATATCATCAACAAAAAATTGAAGAGAACAAAAGCTGATTTTTATTATATGAATAATTGTCTAAATATGATTAAAAAGATTTCTTTGCTTTTTTTAATAATGATTTCCTTAATAAGCTGTAATGAATCATTAAAAGAGAAGATGAATGGTCTTTGGATTCTAGAAGAAATATATTATGAGGATAAAGACTATTTAGATAGTATTTCATATAAAATTGTTAAGATTGACGAAAAGAATATTATGATTCATTCTACAAATGAAATTAATGCGGAATGGGATATAATTCAGTATAAAGGAATTGACACACTTGTAATTAACTCAAATGATAAAATATTTAAAGGGAAATTTGAGTTGCTTTTTGCTCTAGACACCGAAGACAATTCTGTTTTTTGCAAATTACTTGGCGAAAAAACTATCATAATATTGCATAAAATTGATTTGGAAAACCTAATTTATTGATTATGAAAAATCATAATTAGTGTTTTATAAAAATAAAATTGTAATGAAAAAAGGAATATTACTCGTAAACCTCGGCTCTCCAGATAGTCCCACGCCAAAAGACGTAAAAAAATATTTAGGCGAATTTTTAATGGATGAACGCGTTATAGACATCCCTTTTATTGCCAGAGCTGCACTCGTAAAAGGTATTATATTAAAAACACGACCAAAGCAATCGGCGGCTGCTTATAAAAAAATATGGTGGGATGAAGGGTCGCCATTAATTGTATTGTCCGAAAGACTTCAAAACAAACTACAAAAACAAGTAGAATTTCCAGTAGCTTTGGCGATGCGTTATGGTAGCATGACTATTAAAAAAGGACTTCAAGAATTGGTTGATAAAGGTGTTGATGAGGTGTTGCTGTTTCCGTTATACCCACAATTTGCTATGGCAACCACAGAAACCATTACGGTGTTGGCCGAAGAGCTTCGTCAACAACACTTTCCAAACTTAAAAATTGAATCGGTTCCGGCATTTTATAATAAACCTGATTATATTGAAGTGCTTTCAAATGCCATAAAAAAACATTTAGAAGGTAATCATTATGAACACTTGTTGTTTTCCTATCATGGAGTTCCCGAACGCCACATTCGTAAAAGTGATATTACCAAATCGCATTGTAAAATAGATGGTAGTTGTTGTGTAACACCCAGTAAGGCTCACGAGTTTTGCTACCGCCACCAGTGTTTGGAAGTTACAAGATTGGTTGCTGAAAAACTTCAATTTACAGAAGGAACCTATTCAACATCATTTCAATCCAGATTAGGCTTCGACCCTTGGTTGCAACCTTATACCGATAGAACTATTGAGCGCTTAGGAAAAAAAGGCGTTAAAAATATGGCGATTGTAACGCCAGCTTTTGTGAGCGATTGTTTGGAAACCCTTGAAGAAATTGCCATGGAAGGTCAAGAAATTTTCCATGAAATGGGAGGAAAAGAGTTTACAACAGTTCCCTGTTTGAATGATGATGATGCTTGGGTAACGTTACTTTCTAAATGGATTAACGAATGGGCAACCGTTGAAACTATGAGTTTATAATGGCCAGAGTATCTTCCCACGATTTAGGTTCACAGCCCATCGGAAAAATTTTAATTAGACAGGCGGTTCCTGCTTCCATTGGTATTTTAGTGATGTCCTTAAATATTTTGGTGGACACCATTTTTGTTGGACATTGGATAGGTTCCACAGCCATTGCTGCCATAAACGTGGTACTGCCCGTATCATTCTTTATTGCCGCTTTAGGTATGGCGATTGGTATTGGTGGGTCTTCCATTATTTCACGGGCGTTGGGTGCCGATAGTCCCGATAAAGCACTTAAAACATTCGGCAATCAAATTACGCTGACCATATTGCTTGCAGTCACTTTAGCAGTTGTTGGGTTAATTTATAGCGATGCTATAATTTTAGCTTTTGGAGGTAAAGGCGCTATTTTCGAACCTGCTAAAATTTACTATACCATCGTGTTATATGGAGTGCCATTTTTGGCATTGAGCATGATGGGGAATACCGTTATTAGGGCAGAAGGGAAGCCTAAGTTCGCCATGTATGCCATGATGATTCCATCGGTAAGTAATTTACTTTTAGATTACATTTTCATCAATGTGCTGGACTATGGAATGGAAGGTGCTGCTTGGGCTACGTCGTTGTCATACATCTTGTGTTTTATTTATATATACTGGTTTTTTCTATCAAAAAATTCAGAACTGAAAATAGATTTAACGCATTTTGGATTGAATACTTCCATAGTTTCAGAAATCGGTTCATTAGGGTTTGTAACCCTAGCAAGACAAGCTGTGGTAAGTGTTACCTATTTATTTATGAATAATATTTTGTTTGATTTAGGCGGAGAAACCTCAGTAACGGCGTACGCCATTGTTGGGCGAATGCTCATGTTCGCCATGTTTCCTGTATTGGGTATTACGCAAGGATTTTTACCCATCGCAGGGTTTAATTATGGCGCCCAAAATTACGAACGGGTTCGGCAATCCATCAACATCGCTATAAAATATGCCGCCGTACTTTCCACAGGGATATTCATTATTTTAATGGTATTTCCTGAAGCTATTACCCGTATGTTCACCACCAATGTGCAGGTTATTCAAGAAACACCAAGCGCTATGCGTTGGGTATTTGCGGCAACCCCCATTATTGCGGTCCAACTTATTGGCGCAGCCTATTTTCAGTCTGTTGGGAAAGCATTTCCAGCCTTGTTATTGACTTTAACTCGCCAAGGGTTTTTCTTTATTCCGTTAATATTAATACTCCCAAAATTTTATGGTGAATTAGGCGTTTGGATTTCCTTCCCAATTTCCGATGTGCTTTCAACCATCGTAACCGCTTATTTTTTAAATAGAGAAGTGAAGGCAACTTTAATAAATCAACCCATTTAGTTATGGAATTTTACAATTATATAAAAGCGTTTCATCTTATTTTTGTAATTACTTGGTTTGCAGGATTATTTTACGTTCCGCGTTTGTTTGTTTACCAAATAGAAGCGTTTCAAAAACCATCGCCCGATAAAGAAATTCTGGGGAAACAATTAAAACTTATGGCCAAGCGCCTGTGGTTCATCATCACATGGCCATCGGCTATATTGGCAACCATTTTCGCCATTTGGCTTCTCATTTTACAACCCTTTTGGTTACAACAACCGTGGATGCACGTTAAGTTGGCATTCGTTGGTTTGCTTATTATCTATCACTTAAAAACCCATCAATACTACACCCAACTTCAAAACGATGTGGTTAAAAAAACATCCAGTTTTATGCGTATTTGGAATGAAGGTGCCACCTTTATCCTATTCGCAGTCGTATTTTTAGTGGTTTTAAAAAGTGCCATCAATTGGGTTTGGGGCGTTGTTGGCATTCTTGTTTTAGGTGTTTTAATTATGTTGGGTTTTAAAATCTATAAAAACATTCGCGACAAAAACCCAAACACTTAAAAAGTATTTGGGCGTTACCACCAGGGGTCAGGCTTCCCACCTTTTAATGGAAACAAAATTAAAAAACCTGTAAACATTTAATTTACAGGTTTTTATGATAATTTGATGATAAAAAAGTACTCAAGGCGGGAATCGAACCCGCACTCCGAAGAACCGGATTTTGAATCCGGCGCGTCTACCAATTCCGCCACTTGAGCAATTTAAGACTCTGGCTCTCGATAACTATCAAGATTGCCACTTGAGCCGAAACAGTACAGCAAAAATATATATTTTTTCCATATTATTCATAAAAATACTGGGCAATATGCTTTTTTGCTTAAAATAAATGTATAAATTTGCACCTCATTTAAAATGAGGGGTGCTTTTGCACTATAAAACAACACGTTAACTATGCCCATTGTGATTACCGAAGCAAAAATTTTTGCATGTACCCAAAGTAAAGTGTTGGGAGAGAAAATTGCTAAAGCTTTTGGGGCAGAATTGGGCAATGTGATTACCTCTACCTATAGCGATGGCGAGTTTCAACCCTCGTATGAAGAATCCATTAGAGGTACGCGTATTTTCCTTATCGGCTCTACCAATCCAGGGCCAGAGAATTTAATGGAAATGTTGTTAATGATTGATGCTGCCAAACGTGCTTCGGCAAGACATATTACAGCAGTATTACCTTATTTTGGATGGGCAAGACAAGACAGAAAAGATAAACCGAGAGTACCCATTGCAGCCAAATTAGTGGCTAAAATGCTGGAAGCAGCTGGTGCAACCCGAATCATCACGATGGACTTGCACGCAGACCAAATACAAGGCTTTTTTGAAAAACCTGTAGACCATTTATTTGCTTCTACTATTTTTCTGCCGTATCTGCAAAAATTAAATTTGGATAATTTAACCATCGCATCGCCAGATATGGGTGGCTCAAAACGCGCCTATGCCTATTCAAAAGCATTGGAATGCGATGTGGTAATTTGTTATAAACAGCGCGCTAAAGCCAATATTATTTCGCACATGGAATTAATTGGCGATGTTACCGGTAAAAATGTCGTCTTGGTTGATGATATGGTGGATACCGCAGGCACCTTAACAAAAGCAGCCGATTTAATGATGGAACGTGGCGCCCTAAGTGTGAGAGCCATTTGTACACACCCCATATTATCTGGAAATGCGTATGATAATTTAAACAATTCAAAATTAGAAGAGCTTATAGTAACCGATTCCATTCCCATTAAACCTTTAAGCGATAAAATTAAAGTGTTGAGTTGTGCCAATTTATTTGCCGATGTTATGGAAAAAGTACACAACAACAAGTCAATAAGTTCAAAATTTGTAATGTAAAAGCCCCTCCCTCCCGATAGCTATCGGGACTCACAAAAGAGAGGAGTGAAAAATAAATAATAGTTAATAATAAATAAATAATTTTAAATGAAATCAATTACAATCAACGGATCTCAAAGAGAAAGCGTGGGCAAAAAAGCAACAAAAGCCTTACGTAATGCTGGTCAGGTTCCTTGCGTATTATACGGAGGAGATACCCCAGTTCATTTCAATGCAGAAGAATTAGCGTTCTCATCACTTGTTTACACTCCAAATGCGCATACAGTTGTGATTGCACTGGAAAACGGTAAAAAATTCAATGCCATTTTACAAGACATTCAATTTCACCCAGTTACCGATAAAATTTTACACGTGGATTTTTATCAGTTATTTGAAGACAAAGAAATTTCTATGGAAATTCCACTTGTTTTTGTTGGAAGCTCCAAAGGGGTTAAAAATGGTGGTGTTTTACGTAAAAACAGACGTAGTTTACGTGTAAAAGCATTACCAGCCAACTTGCCGGATTTTATTGAGGCAAACATTTCACCACTTAAAATTGGCGATAAACTGTACATTACAACATTGGAGAATAAGGCATTCAAGTTTATGCACCCAGACAATACCGTGGTTTGTTTAGTAAGACGTTCAAGAGCATCCGTTGACGCATTTGAAGAGGAAGAAGAAGAAGCAGCAGCAGAAGCAGCGGCCGATGCAGCAGCAGAAGCAGGACTAGAAGTAGAAGCTACCCAAGAATAAATAACATTCTTAACAAATACCAAAAGCATCCCTTAGTAATTTGGGATGCTTTTTTGTTTTCACACAATTAAAATAAGCCACTCGGGTATTTTAAATACTATTTGGGCGTTACCCTTCGGGTCGGGCTATCCATTACAATCTTTTGGTTTTTTGTCATTTCTACAAAGGCAGTAATCCACAATCCAAGTTAAAGGTATCTTCTTTAAGGCTGGTTCCTTATCAAAGAAAACCAAAAGGATTTTCACTGCTATCCCTAACGCAAATCCAGTAAATTTCAAAATGTTAGTTTCTTTGTTAAAAAACCATAATTTAGCAATTAAAAACACTTTTAATAAAACAGTAACTTATGCCAAATATTTTAAGTATTTTGTAATTTCGCAAAAACCTAACTAATGCCTCATAAAAAGCTACTTTCAATCCTTGAATTTTCCGCTAAAGAAAATGCATCAGGAATATTTATTAAAAAATATTCTAACGGATACGCTATTGAAGTAGATTTAGAAAAGGAAACTTTTTATTTTGGAGGTAAAACAAAAGTTGGCGAAAAAGAATCTCAAAACATTACAAAATCAGAAGATTGGGTGGTTTTAGAATGTGTTGACAAATTACTGGAAAAAGGCTATAAACCTGAAAATATTTCATTAGAAAAAGTTTATCCAGCCGGACATGGTTTTTCTGGGAGATTAGACATTTGTGTAACCCATGATGATGGCTCCGAATATTTATTAATAGAATGCAAAACTTACGGAAAAGAATTCGATAAAGCGTTTACCCGTTTAAAAAAAGACGGTGGGCAATTGTTTACCTATTTTAAATTTAGCAATAAAGCAGATATTATCATGCTTTATGCTTCTGAATTAAAAGGAAATGAAATTGTTTATCGAAATGAAATTATAAAAATTGAAGAAGATTATAAAACTGGTGATGTTAAAGATTTTTATCAAAAATGGAATAAATTAACGAAAGATAATGGTGTTTTAGAAACTTGGGTTAAACCTTATAATTTTGAAAGTAAAGCACTTACCCCCAAATTATTAAAGCCTATTGAAGAAATTGATAGTAGTTTAATTTTTAATCAATTTTTAGAAATACTTAGACATAATGTTGTCTCTGATAAGCCTAATGCTTTTAATAAAATATTTACATTGTTTTTGTGTAAAGTTTATGATGAAAAAACAACGCGCCCAAATGACGAATTAAAATTTCAATGGATTGAAGGCAAAGATACTTTGAAAGGCGAAGATGCTTATGTTAGTTTTTTAATTAGACTTTCTGATTTATACAAAAATGGAATGCTTGAATTTCTAGAAAAAGAAATAACAGATTTTTCTGAAGTTGATTTTGAAAGAAAATACAAGCATTTGGACGATTCTATAAAAAAAGATTTACTAAAAGAATTCAATAAAATCCGATTAGAAAAAAATAATGAATTCGCCATAAAAGAAGTTTTTGACAAACAATCTTTTTTAGAAAACGGTAAAATTGTAAAAGAAGTTGTTGAATTATTACAAGGTTTTAGAATAAGGTATAACAAAAGGCAGCAATATTTATCAAATTTCTTTGAGTTGCTTTTAACTACTGGTTTAAAACAGGAATCTGGACAATTTTTCACACCGGTTCCAGTTGCTCAATTTATCATTAAAAGTTTGCCAATAGATTCTATTGTTAATGAAAAATTAGTTAAAGGTAGTTTGCCTTATATTATAGATTATGCAGCAGGAAGCGGACATTTTTTAACAGAAAGCATGCATGAAATTCAAAAAATAATCAATTCCAAAACCAACAATGAGTTTACACCAATTGCTCAAGAAAAAATTATTAAATGGCAAAGTAGCCATTTTGATTGGGCAACCCAATTTGTATATGGTATCGAGAAAGATTATCGTCTAGTTAAAGTAGGCAAAGTTGGGTGTTATTTGCATGGAGATGGATTAGCCAATGTTTTATTAAGTGATGGTTTAGGAAGTTTTAAAAACACCAAAGAATACAAAGGATTATTAAAAGAAACTAAAGAAGATTTTCCTCAAGACAATGGACAATTTGACATCATAGTTTCAAACCCGCCGTATTCGGTATCTTCATTTAAAAGAACCACAACCGATTACTATACAACTAAAGATTTTGAACTTTACGACAAACTAACCGAAAACAGCTCCGAAATTGAATGTTTGTTTATAGAACGCACCAAACAATTATTAAAAGATGGTGGTGTTGCAGGCATTATTTTACCTAGTTCCATATTAAGTAATACTGGTATTTACTCAAAATCACGCGAAATTATATTACAGTATTTTGATATTATAGGAATTACCGAATTAGGTTCTAATACCTTTATGGCAACAGGGACAAACACCGTTACGTTGTTTTTACGAAGAAGAAATAATTACGAAAGCATTAATCTTAAAATTGCCGTAGAAAAATTCTTTACCAGTTATCAAGATGTAACACTTAACGGCATTGAAAAACCAGTTACTAAATATGTAAACCACGTTTGGGAAACTATTTCGTTTGATGATTATGTTTCTTTATTAAAAAAAGAACCTAATAAGGTTATTACTGAACACGAAATTTATAAAGAATACCGCAAGAAACTAAAAGTAAAAAACGAAAAGGAATTTTGGTCTTTAGTTTTAGAAAAAGAAACAGAAAAATTATATTACTTTATAATTGCTTACTCACAAAAAGTAGTACTTATTAAAAGTGGCGAAAAAAATGCTGAAAAACGCTTTTTAGGTTATGAGTTTAGCAACCGTAGAGGAAGCGAAGGCATACATCCCGTACAAAGAAGCAAAAACATAGAAGACTGCACCCAAATGTTTGATGCTGATGTTTTTGATAACCCCGAAAAAGCAAGTACTTATATTTACAAAGCCTTTGCAGGCGATTTTGATTTTGAAATTGATGAAGCGATGCAAAAAAATGTTACCAGACACGATTTGGTAGATATGTTAACGTTTGACCGTGTAGATTTTGAAAAAAACATTTCACTTTCTACAAAAAAAAAAGTAAATCCAATTGATATTTCTAATTCTAAACATGAAATAAAAACGCTTCAAGATGTTGCTGAATTCAAAAGAGGTCCTTTTGGAGGCTCATTAAAAAAAGAAATTTTTGTTGAAAGTGGATTTAAAGTTTACGAACAACAACATGCAATTAAAAATGATTTTTCTTTAGGTCGATATTTCATAAATGAAGAAAAATTTAATGAAATGAAAGGATTCGAACTTTTGCCCAACGATATAATAATGAGTTGTTCGGGTACAATTGGAAAGATTGCAATTTTCCCGCCACAAGGAGAAAAGGGAATTATAAATCAAGCTTTATTAAGGTTACGTCCTCTAAATAATATTTCTACACCGTTTTTAAAAATTTTACTTGAAGGAATAACCAATAGCTTTGTTGAAAACAGTCATGGTGCCGGACTTCAAAACGTTGCATCGGTAAGTGTATTGAAAGATATTAAAATACCACTTCCGCCTATAGATATTCAACAAAAAATTGTTTTAGAAATTGAAATTTTAGATGATAAAGAAAATAATGCGAAAGAAGAAGTTGAAAAATTACGAGATGGTATTAAAAATGTTTATTTTATTTCAAAATCAAAGTTTGATATTTCAATTCTTTCCAATGAAATACAAATAGTTGGAGGAGGAACTCCAAATACAAACAAAGGTGAATATTGGGATGGTGATATTCCTTGGCTTTCAATAGTTGATTTTAAAGGAGAAAATCGATATGTTGAAAAAACTGAAAAGAAAATAACAGAAGAAGGATTAAAAAATAGCAGCGCAAAATATTTAGATGTAAATGACATCATAATTTCAGCACGTGGAACAGTAGGTGCATTGGCTCAATTAAAAATCCCTATGACTTTTAATCAATCTTGTTATGGAATTAAAGCTGGTTTAAATTTATCTTCAGATTTTCTATATTTTGCTTTAAAATTTGAGATTGAGCAGTTTCGGAATAATGCTTATGGGACAATTTTTGATGCTATTACTACGAGAACATTTGATTTAATTAAAATCCCACTTCCACCACTTTCAGAACAACAAAAAATAGTTTCAGAAATAGAAAAAATTGAAGCTAAAATTAAAGTTTTAGAAACTGAAATTGCAGCAATTCCAAAACAAAAAGAAGCTGTTTTAAAAAAATATTTGTAATTATGAGTAGCTTTTATCCTAAAGAATTTAAAGAAGCCATTAGCCAACTTTCATCCAAAGAAAAAGATAAACTTATTTTTAGATTGTTAAAAAAAGATTTGGCACTTGCAAATCGTTTACTTTTTGAACTGGTAAACACCAATACGGTGGATGAGGAAAGACAGAACATTGAAAAAAGAATTAAACTAAGAGTACAGCAAATAACCAATACTTTTTACTTTGTTGGCTATCTTAATATGGATGTTCGTTATTTAAGTGGCGAAATTACAGAACATGTAAATAGAACTAAAGATAAATTTGGGGAAGTAAGCCTAAATTTATTATTGCTTACAGAAGTTTTACATAAAAACCATTTTAATATTTTGAAAGCTACCCCAGGTAGTGCAAGAAATTTTTGTGTCGCCGTAATAGCTAGGGTCTTTAAAATATTAATTTTAATAAACAAATTACATCCAGATTATAGGCTGGATTTTGGTTCAAATTTTGAAAGGTTAGGGAAACTTATTTCAAACAATAAATATCTTATGGATGCAGCCATTAAAAATGGGTTAGATATCAACTGGGTATTGCAAGGAGACATACCTCAAGATATAGAAGCTACCCATAAAAAAATAAGACAATTAGGCTTTTTAAAATAGAAAAACCTTATTTAAAAAATATTTGTGAATTCCAGCAAATAAATATGCATTAAAAAAAAGATTCCCGCCTTCGCAGGAAAAATAACCATGAAAATCCTTCATCTTGATACTAATCACGAATTATTAATAAATCAACTTAACCATTTAGGCTTTACCAATCACGAAGATTATTCATCTTCAAAAGAAAAAATTGAAGCTAAAATTAATGAGTACGATGGCATCATTTTAAGAAGCCGTTTTTCAATTGACAGACAATTTCTGGATACTGCCACCAATTTAAAATTCATAGGTCGCGTAGGTGCCGGTTTAGAAAATATAGACTGCGAATATGCCCAACAAAAAGGCATCACGTTAATAGCGGCGCCCGAAGGTAATAGAAATGCCGTGGGCGAACAGGCTTTGGGTATGTTGTTATCATTATTCAACAAATTAAATAAAGCTGACCGCGAAGTAAGATCGGGCAAATGGCAACGCGAAGCCAACCGTGGTGTAGAGCTCGATGGAAAAACGGTTGGTCTCATCGGTTATGGCAACATGGGGAAAGCCTTTGCAAAAAAGTTGCGTGGGTTCGATGCTGAGGTGCTGTGTTACGACATCAAGGAACATGTGGGCGATGCCAATGCGAAACAAGTGTCGTTAGCGGAATTCCAAGAACGTGTTGATGTTTTAAGTTTACACACGCCACAAACGCCATTAACATTAAATATGATTAATACCCCGTTTATAAATCAATTTAAAAAACCGTTTTGGTTTTTAAATACCGCAAGAGGCAAAAGTGTGGTGACGGCAGATTTAGTTTCGGCGTTAAAATCCGGTAAAATTTTAGGAGCGGGTCTAGATGTTTTGGAATATGAGAAATCGTCGTTTGAAGATATGTTTACTACCACCATGCCCGAAGCATTTCAATATTTAATAGCCGCCGAAAATGTCCTGTTAACCCCACACATTGCCGGTTGGACCATGGAAAGCAAAGAAAAACTGGCACAAACCATTGTCGATAAAATCAGGGCAAACGCTTTTAAACTTTGAGCAATAATTCTCTGTAACTCTCGTCCATCAATGCTTTTTTCATTTTTTTAGC